>DATCBR010000018.1:0-2522 GCA_036511765.1 Acidobacteriaceae bacterium
GCGCTCAACTAGCGGCTCCATCTGGAGGAGATTCGGGGGACCAGGCCCCCTGCTGTCACGGCCAAATCCCTAAATTCCGCGAAGAACCTTTTTTTACCTCGTCCCGGGCCGCCTGGAGGATCTCCACCTCAACTGACTCACTGCGCTATTGGCACCCGGCACACTTCACCCTCCATCGGCAAGGAGAGATTCTTCAGAGAGTCGCAGCTTCCAGTCCGCCAGCCAACCGATCAGTTCCGCAGCACCCATGGGCTTGGCAATAAAATAGCCTTGTGCCAGATCGCACCCGGTGCGACGCAGAAACGCCCAATCGGCGCGATCTTCCACTCCTTCAGCCACGACTGTCATGCCGAGTTCCTTACCCATACCCAGACTTGCGCCATAGATTGCCCGCAGCCTGGCATCGGTCACCGCGCCATGCACAAAGCCGCGGTCCACCTTGAGCTCGGCGAAGGGCATATCGCGTAGCTGAGCCAGCGACGAATGTCCGGTACCGAAGTCGTCGATGGAAAGGCGAAATCGCTTCAGCCGCAGGCGATTCAAGACATCAAGCCCGGTGACGAGTTTGGCCATCAGGCGGCTTTCCGTCACCTCCAGCACGACACTGGTCGTAGGCACGCCAGCGTCGGCTGCATACCCCGTGACGAGGTCGGGAAAGTCCAGGCCGGCCAAGTCCTCCGTGGATACATTGACCGACACCTGTAGCGTGAGCCCCGCATCCCTCCACCCCTTCGCTTGCGCTAGCGCCGCGATCAGCACTGCGCGGGTCAGATCGCCGATGAGCCCGTGCGCCTCTGCGATGCCGATGAACTGATCCGGGAACACCAGTCCGGCAACGGGATGGCGCCAGCGTACCAAGGCTTCGACCCCCACCAACTCGCCCGTGGCGACGGCTACCGCCGGCTGGTAATCGTTTACCAACTCACCGTTAGCAATAGCGGAGCGAATATCGTCAGCAACGAACGTCGTCCTCGCCACTCGCCGCCTGTCCCCAGCGGCCGGCTCCCACTTGTCGATCAGAGCCACTAACGCCTCAGTTTGCGCCGGCTTCGCGAGGTGGCCCAGCGTCGTCATCCGGTGAGCCCGCACCAGTCTCTCGACGGACTGCAAGATCTGCTCATCTTCGCCACTCACCAGAATGAGGGCGCCGGCGTAGCGCCGCTCGACGAGCTGGCGCATGAACTCGATGCCGTCCATCTCTGGCATGTTCAGGTCCAGCAGAATCAGATCCGGCACACCGTCTGGGTGATCCATCTCTTGCAGCGCCCTGCGAGCGCTGTCGAAAGCCGTGACCTGAACATATCCAAGTTGGGCGAGCGTGCGTTGTAGCAGCTTGAGCATGAAGGGCTCATCGTCAAGCGCCAGTATTTTGATACTCGCTCTATTAGGCGTGGCCATGCGCCCTTGTTACGTGTTGTTCATGAATTGCCGTGTCCGCGGCCGACCTCGCTCACAAGGAGTCGAGATAGGCATCCACAATAGCCATTTCAGCGTTGAAGAGGGGCACCCGTTCGGCCAGCGCTGCGCTATCGCCCGCGTCGCCGGCGCGCTCCATGTCCGCGCACAGTTCGCTGAGCGCAAACGCGCCGATGGCGCGGGCCGATGACTTGAGCTTGTGCGCGGCCCCACCCGCCGCTCTGGTCTGCCCTGCCGCGCAGGCCGTACGCAGGTCGGATATTATGCGGACTGCGCTCGCGCGAAAGTCCTGCAGAACCTCGCGCAGTACGGCGGGGTCGTCTCCCACCAGCTCTTTCAGGGCACTCAAATCCACTGGCAGCGCCTTTGCCTGTGGTAGAGACACAGGGGCTCCGGCAATTGCCTCCGTTGAATCCGTCAACGACCGTACGGCGGGCAGCCATTTCTCTAGCATGGCCTTGAGTTCCGAGACCGGTGTCGGCTTACTCAGGTAGTCATCCATGCCAGCTGCGCGGCAGCGGTCCGCCTCGCCGATGAGGGCATTGGCCGTAAGCGCAATGATCGGCACGTGCCGGGTGCTCGCCTCGGCTGCGCGGATGGCGCGGACCAGCTCGTACCCATCCATCTCTGGCATGTGCAGATCAGTGAGCAGCAGAGCGTACGGACAGCTCCTCCAGCGCTGCAATGCATCGCGACCGTTGCCTGCGACGTCCGCGCTGAAGCCCAGCAAGTTAAGTTGCAGCAGGATGACCTTCTGGTTCGTCGAGTTGTCTTCGGCCACCAGTATCAGACGACCCTGCTGCAGGGCTTCCTCTCGCGACGGCACCACGAGTCTTGCCGCATCATGCCGAGCATCACCGAGCGCCGCTTCCAGTGGCGCTCGGCCGGCAGCCGCCGCTACCGCGGTGAGGAAGGTCTTACGCCGGAGGACATTGCCATCCACCACGATTACCTCTGAGGCGGTGCGTCGCGGCGTGCGTCGTTGCCCGCGTTCAACAACCACCACAACGAAGTGCGGATCCGCATCCGGCCGAACACGAGCAGCGGCGAGTAACTCCTCCGCAGAGGCTCGCTCGTCACCGCTGTCAACAACCCACACCGAGAGA
>DATCBR010000019.1:0-2288 GCA_036511765.1 Acidobacteriaceae bacterium
CGTCGATCCAGAAGTTCTGCGCAAAGCTGCCATCCGCGCGCTGCGTGCACGCCAGATACACCAGAGCGCGTAGCGCCGTCTCGGAACGCCCGCACGCCAGCAGCGCCGTGGCCGACTGCACCATGTCCCGCGTCCACACCAGGTGATACCCGCCCAGGTCGTCATCGCCCTTCGACGCGCCCCATGGAATCGACGCCGACGCAATGAACGCGCCCGAGAAAGTCTTGTCCTCATGCGTCAGCACCACGTCGTGGCTGATGCGCGACTGCCGACCATTGTCGCCCGACTTCACCGCCAGCTCCTTCGGCGCCAGCGCACGCAACCACTGCTCCACAAAGCGCTTACGGTGCACCTCATACGGCGTCGCAAGCGCCTGCGCCATCTCGCTCAGCGCCGCATGATGGCCATTTCCCATCCCGATCGCGACCGTAAACTCACTGCCGCGCGCAATGTCGATCTCGCCCATCACCGCGATATTTCCATTCAGCGCCTGGCCGAAGCACCAGCTCATCTTCATGTCGGTCATCAGGTCCTGGTAGCCGTCGCTTGAGCCCACATACCCGCAACTGGTGCGCGTAAAGCCGCCATTGTCCATGCCCAACGCCAGCGAGATGCCGTTCTTCCACGCCAGCAGCACGCGCTTGCCTGCCACGCGCACGCTGCGCGCGGAGTTGCCCTTGCCGCCGCCGTCCAGGTGCGGCGCCAGCAGCGCATACACCTTCATGCGCTTCAAAATGCTCTCGTCGCCCTCCAGCTTCACATGCATCAGCACCGTGGAATGATGGGGGTCGGCGATGAATTCCTTGGTGACCGTATAGCGCCCCTTCGGATCGCTCGCCGTCACGCGTACCGCCGGCGCATCCGGATCGATACGGTGGAACTCATACGTCAGGTCGCGCTTCTCTTCATGGAAAAATGTCTCGCCATCCGTGAACAACAGCTCCATGTCGCGCGTCTGCGGACGGTCGATCGTCGGGAAGTAGATCTCGTTCATCGTGCCGTGAGAGACGGTGAACCACACACGGCTCGAAGCCGAATACGCCGTCAGCACAGCGTCCTTAAGGCTCGAAGTCCAGCGCGGATCCAGCCCCGGCGCGCCAAATGCCGCTCCGTCGTCATCCAGCCATTGGTAGCTCAGCTCTGCCATAGCCCTCCATTACACCGCAAAGGCTCTGCTTTGTCTGTTTCGCCACGATCAATGGCGCGACTCGCCCGTCCTCCACTCCCTGCGCTATCATCGGCCTTGTGGATGTGCAGGCCCGTTAACTTGCCGGCTTGCTGACTCGCTCTTGCGCCTTCGCGCATCTCATCCCCAGAACAGGAGATTGTCACTATGGCTTACGAACTTCCTCCGCTTCCTTATGACTACGCCGGTCTCGAGCCTCATATCGACGAGACGACCATGAAGCTGCATCACGACAAGCACCACCAGGCCTACGTTACCAACCTGAATGGCGCGATCGAAAAGCACCCCGAACTCGGCTCCAAGTCGCCCGAAGATCTCGTCAAGGACCTCGCCTCCATCCCTGAGGACATCCGCAAGGTCGTCCAGAACAACGGCGGCGGCCACGTGAACCACACCATGTTCTGGCAGATCATGAAGCCGCAGGGCGGCGGCGCGCCCACCGGCGACATCGCCGCGCAGATCGCCAAGGACTTCGGCGACTTCGACGCCTTCAAGAAGACCTTCAATGAGACCACCGCTAAGCAGTTCGGCTCCGGCTGGGGCTGGCTGGTGTTCAAAGGCGGCAAGCTGGAGATCGTCACCACAGCCAACCAGGACAACCCGCTCTCGCAGGGGCTTTATCCCATCCTCGGCAATGATGTCTGGGAGCATGCCTACTACCTGAAGTACCAGAACAAGCGCCCCGACTATCTCGCCGCCTGGTGGAACGTCGTCAACTGGGACGAGGTCAACAAGCGCTTCGCCAAGGCAAAGACCCACAAATAGGCATTTGTCATTCCGCAGCATTCGATCCCGCTTGGCGGGTCGGATGCGAAGGAATCTGCTTTTCATACCCAATAGAATTGCCCCGCCTTGATCACACGAAGCGGGACAGATTCTTTTTTCAACGTAGATGATTCCGCTACGGCGTGGCCGCCGTCTCCGCTGCCTCAGTGCTTCGCGCTGACTCCTGCCCATTCAGTCCTACGGCGGTGACCCGGTAGGCATATCGCCTTCCGGCGATCACATCTGTATCGCGGTACGCGGCCATCGCAACCATCTGCGCGCCGCTCACCAGTCGCCATACCGAAGCCTCATCCTGCCGGTACACCCGATACCCCGC
>DATCBR010000020.1:0-2646 GCA_036511765.1 Acidobacteriaceae bacterium
GTCGAGCGGGATGGTGGAGTTGTCCGAAAAGAGGCCGCCGTTGAAGTGCGGGATGTTCTCCACGCCGAAGTAGCCGTGATCGAAGCTCATAGCGGCGAAGAGATCGGGCAGCTTGCGATTGAAGGAGATCGGCGAATGACGGTCAGTCTCGACGAGGCGGCGGAAGGTGTGATTGGGGAGGAGGCCGACGGAGTCCGCGAAGAGGCAGAAGACGAGGCGCATCAAGAAATGCGCGATCTGTTCGCGAGAGGGCTGAGGGGAGATGGCCTTCTCCAGCTCGATGCGCTCGGCGAGGCGAAGGAAGTCGGCGGCGGCGGCCTCCGTAACACGGGCTGCGGTGAGTTTGGGCCGGAGCTGGTTGTAGTCGCCGAAGACGTGGCGGAGGACTTCCAGCGGCGGGAGCGCGGAGGTAGCGGTGTCGCGGGCATCAAGGAGATCGTCCAGCGAGAAGGCGTAGACACGGCTGGGCGAGTTCTCAAACTTGGTGTGGACCTCGAAGCGAACGAAGTCGCAGACGATGAGGAGCGGGGGATTTTCCAGAGCTTCGTGGTACTGGTTCAACTGGCGATAAGCCTTGGCCAGGTCACCACCCTTGGATTTGTATTCCCAGGCGAACCAGCCGCGCTTCCAGACGTCAGCGAAGCCTTCCTCGGTGCTGCCGACCTTGCGGACTCGCTTCTCAAAGGTGTAACTGGCACCGATCTCGTCGACCTCGGTAGGATGAGGGACGCCGAGGGCCTCGCACAGGTCGCGAAAATGCTGTGGCGCGGCGGAACGCTCTGTAAGCGTGCTGGCGTTCCATTTGCGTACGAAGTTCAGCAGATCGATCGGCATTGCGCTGTGGCTATTGTGACAGAGCGGGGGATATTCGTGGCATTGGCGAGACGGGAGCCGGTTGTTTGGTCTTTAATTCTGGTCGCTCACGCCTGCGGCCTCGCGGGATATTGTCGCTGCGAGCTGCGAGCTGCGCTCTGCGCTCTGCGCTCCGGCCTGCGGCAGCGCGGTTGCGCCTTGCGGCGCGGCTTTTATGCCGGGACTAAAGTCCCGGCCTATCTGAGAGGCAAAGGCGAATGCGGACCTATCTGAGAGGCAAAGGCTGAAGCCCGGACCTATCTGAGAGGCAAAGGCGAAGAGATTCTGTTCGAGAGTTCCCAGGCGCCCAAAGGCGAGGTACCTGGGGCACCCGGCGTGCCCTTCCGGGCGCTGTATGCTTAGCTCGATTCAACCCAGGCTGCGCGTGGATGGGTACCCGGCGATTCAAGACAAAAGCAGATCCTTCGACTCGCTACGCTCGCTCAGGATGACAGCAACCACCCAAGCTACGCGTGGGTGGGCAGCCGCAAGGGCGGGCATGGTTCGCGACGTAGATCGTATTTGTTAGAATGCGTGGGCTTCCGGAGTGAGGAAGGAGATGCATCCATGCCACTCGATCGCCGTCAATTTCTTGAATTTGCTGCAGGAGCCGGGGTGCTGGGCATCGGCGCCCGATTCACGTTTGCCCAGGAACAGGTGGCGCGCGCCACTCGGGCCATGCCTTCTCCCCGGATCAAAGACATCAGCGTGATTGAGTGCGAGCCGGCGGGTGTGCGCCTGACGGTGGTAAAGATCACGACGGACCAGGACGGCCTGTATGGATACGGGTGCGCCACGTTCACGCAGCGAGCCGATCTGGTGCGGCCGGCGGTAGAGAAGTATCTGAGGCCGCTGCTGCTGGGCAGGGAGACCGACCGGATCGAGGACATCTGGCAATCGAGCTACGACAGTTCGTACTGGAAGAACGGGCCGGAGCTGAACAATGCGATCAGCGGCGTGGACGAGGCGCTGTGGGACATCAAGGGCCGGCAGGCGAATATGCCGGTGTACCAGCTTCTTGGGGGCAAGTGCCGCGAAGCGGTGGACGCTTATGCGCACGCCGACGGCAAAGAGTTCGCCGAAGTGGTGGCCGCGGCGAAGAAATATATGGCCGACGGGTTTCGTAACGTGCGCGTGCAGGTGGGGATTCCTGGCATGGCAGGGTATGGGTCGGCCACCGGAGGGGCGGCGAACCTGAAGCCGCTGCATGACGGACCGTTTTTTGAGCCTGCGTATGACATGCGCCGAGCGCTGAAGCTGCTGGAGGTCTGCAGGCAGGAGCTTGGGCCTGAGGTGGGTCTGCTGCATGATGTGCATGAGCGCCTGACCCCGAATGAAGCGGTGCTCTTCTGCAAGCGGGCGGAGGAGTTCGACATGTTTTTCGTCGAGGACCCGCTCTCTCCGGAGGACATCGATTACTTCCGGCAGATCCGGCAGAATTGCGCGACTCCGCTGGCAATGGGCGAGCTGTTCAACAATCCGCATGAGTGGCAACCGCTGATTGAGAACCGGATGATCGATTACATCCGGTGTCACCTGTCGCAGGTGGGCGGGCTGAGCCCGGCGCGCAAGATCGCGGTGCTGGCTGAGCAGTATGGCGTGAAGACGGCGTGGCATGGGCCGGGCGACGTCTCGCCTGTTGGGCATATGGCGCAGGTGAGTCTGGATATCGCGATCCCGAACTTCGGGATCCAGGAGTACACGCCGTTCAATGAGCGGACGCAGGAGATCTTCCACGGCTGTCCGGTGATGAAGGATGGATATCTGTGGGTAAATGAGAGCCCGGGCTGGGGA
>DATCBR010000021.1:0-4390 GCA_036511765.1 Acidobacteriaceae bacterium
GCACCCCAGATTTTTTGCGGCGCGACCTTGCCGGCGGCGGTTGAGGTCCTCATGACGCGGAGGGCCTGGTCGATGTGGAGCTCGCGCGGGCGGCCGTAGTCGTACATGCGGAAGGTAGTGTCCGAGGTCTGCTGCGTCTCCAGCAGCACCATGCCGGGGCCGATGGCGTGGACGGTGCCGGCGTCGACGAAGACCATGTCGCCGGGGAAGACTGGCACCCAGTTGAGGAGGTCTTCGAGCGTGCCGGCGGCGATGGCTGCGCGGATGGCATCGGGTGCGATCTGCCCGGGAGTAAGGGCAGGATTGAATCCAAGCGCGGGCTTAAACCCAAGAGCAATTTGTGCGCCGGGCTCGGCGGAGAGGACGTACCAGCACTCTGTCTTGCCGCGGGGCTGACCCATGGCCTGCGCGTGCGCGTCGTCAGGGTGGACCTGGACGGAGAGCTTCTCGGCGGGGAAGAGGAGCTTGACGAGGAGAGGGAACTCGGGGTGCTCCGGAGATGCGAGTGCAGCGGAGTTTTCCGCGCCGAGCAGTTGCGCGGTGTGCGATCGAGCGGCGGAGGCGAGGGTTTGGCCGGCGATGGGTCCGGTTTCGACGATGCACTGCGGGCCGGTGAGCCAGGCTTCGCCGATGGGTTCGGTTGTGCCCAGTTGCGCGGCGGAGTACCAAGGCTCAAGGCTGCGACGGCCCCATGGGCGCGGGCTGAACCAGGGCTGGAGCCGGAACGGCTGGAGGGTGCTATCGCTCATGGATGCGCGGTGTCCTCAGGAGCATTGTTCCATAGGGACGAGGAGTGCGCGATGGCGATGAGAGAGACACGGATGTGCGTGACACGAAAGTGGGATAGGGATTGCTGGTCAGGCAGGCGCGATTACAAAAGTCTTACAGTGATAGCGCGCGAAGGCTGCTAGCGTTGGACATGTCGCGGCATACGACGATGAAGAGCAGATAGAAGCCGCGCAACGAGGCCCTCCCAAGATTATGTCCCCTGCATTGATGGAAGAGAATACCGCTGAAGCAGCCCTCCCCGTTAGTTCCCGCACAACATCGCAGGTCATCCCCGCCGCGGAGATCGAGGCAGCGCGCCGCCTGGCCGCGGAAGTGGCGCTGAAGGTGAAGCAGGACCTGCGCATGGGGCGCGAGCACCAGGAAGACCGAATCAACTGGATCACCGCGATCTTTATGGGACTTTTCCACGTGGGCGCGATCGCCGCGCTGTTCTTTTTCTCGTGGAAGAACCTGGCGGTGGCGGTGGTCACGTACTTCTTCGCGATCAACGTCGGCATCGGCATGGCCTATCACCGACTGCTGACGCACCGCGGGTACAAGACGCCGAAGTGGATCGAATACTTCGTCACCGCCTGCGGCACGATAGCGCTGGAGGGTGGACCGATCTTCTGGGTGGCGACACACCGCGTGCATCACCAGAACTCCGACCATGAGGGCGATCCGCACACGCCGCGCGACGGCACGTGGTGGGCGCACGCGGGCTGGATCGTCTCCGGACGCGCGCTGCACTCGGAGACGGCGCTGCTGGGGCGGTACGCTCCCGACCTGACGCGCGACAAAGGCCATGTGTGGCTATCGAAGTTCCATTGGGTGCCCATCACCGCGGTCGGATTCGCGCAGGCTGCCCTGGGAGCGGCCCTGGCAGCGCCGGGACATCGCATCATGGGCGGTCTCACGATGGTGCTGTGGGGGACGTTCCTGCGCACTGTCATCGGCCTCCACGCAACGTGGCTGGTGAACTCCGCGACGCACATGTTTGGCTCGCGGCGATTTGAGACCAAGGATGACTCGCGCAACTCATGGTGGGTGGCGATGCTGACCGGCGGCGAGGGCTGGCACAATAACCACCATGCGCATCCGGTGTCCGCACGCCACGGTCTCGCATGGTATGAATTCGACCTGAACTACTGCGGCATCTGGCTGCTGGGCAAGCTTGGGCTTGCAGAAAAGATCCAGGTGGCGAAGTACGATCCCGCTGACCCGAAGCCCGCAGGAATGTAAGGAACAGAACCGGATCACAACAGAAAGGCCGCCTGAAGAGGGCGGCTTTTCGTTGTGGCGGTTCATGCTTCGGGTAGATTGAGAATTTTCTCTACCAGTTCACCGGCGGGAACAAGGTCCACCTCTCGCACCTCGACGAGAAATGCGTCTTCAGTCTGCGGACTGCCATTTGGGTCGGCGGTGATGCGGTTCCAGATTTTGGCGTCGGAGAGCACGCGGGCGACCTCCTCCGCGTCGGAGCGTTTGCCGAATTGTCCGACGGTGGCAACGGTACCGTCGTCTTCGATCGCGTCAGGCTCGGCGATCTCCTCGATGGGAAAGAGGCCCATCTTTTCGCGCAGCAATTGCACTGCGCGGTCGTGCTCGCGTCGATCCACAATGATCTGCAGCGCGATAGGCGGTCCGCCCCAATCCGATCCGCGACCCTGGGTTTGGGAGACGTCTCTGAGTTCGATTGTGATCTCTCCGTCCTCCAGGAACGCGCATGCTTTTCCGGCTTCGATCGCGTCGTAAAGCGTAATGAGCGCGGTCTTTCCAGGTTCGAGTGGTGCGGCAGGTTGCAGCTTTGGCAATGAGTCGCGCCAACTCTCATGGAAGGGCTCGGGCAGCTCGGAGGATATGGGTCGAGAGGAATGATCGTTCTTCGGATCGGCCCACGCGTTTTCAAGCCCTCGGCTGGATAACTCGGCCCGAACGACCTCCTGGGCCATTGGTGTGAGGTCTTCAGCATCTACGGCGGCGTCCAGCAACTCCCGATCTGACACCTGCTGGTAATGCCGCACCAGTCGCGACCGGATCTCCGAATCCAACTCATATGCCATGCCCGCAAGCGTATCATTTGAATGTTTTTGGGCGGCTGCTCAGGCCGGGCGCGCCGGATGCAAGCGGCTTGCTGGAACTTTCCGGGACCGACCCGCGTAGATACTCAGGACACACGAGGCGCAGCCATGTTTCATCTCTTCTTCCTCGGGCTTCTCTACTTCCTGCCGACCGTCCTTGCGACGCGGCGTGGCCATGACGCAATGCCGATCCTGCTGCTCAACTTTCTCTTTGGGTGGACTGGAATTGGCTGGCTGGTGATGTTCTTCTGGGCCATCTGCTCCTACCCGTATCCGCCGCGCTACAGCTATTATCCGCATGGGTATGCGCCTCCGCCACCGTCGCCGCGTCCCTACTACGATCCGTACTACGGTTACTGGCGGCGATAGGCCTGTAGATGCATACTGCGGATGACCGCGGCCCACGGCCCGCCGCTATACTTGCTTCCACATGAACGTTACCCGACGCCGCGGAGCCATCGCACTCGCCATCACGCTCGGCGTGCTGATTGTGGGCGGGCTGGTCGCGCTCAACATTACATGGATCATTGTGAATGAGCGGCGCTTCTGGCTGCTGGTGCTCGGCATTATCGTCTTCTGCCTGGTGCTCGCCGGTGTGGTGCTGAATACCGTATTCCTGGTGCGCGAGGTGAGGCGGAACGAACGTCAGGACTCGTTCCTGAATGCCGTCACGCACGAGCTGAAGACGCCGATCGCCTCCATCCGGCTGTACCTGGAGACGCTGCAGCGGCGCGAACTGCCGGAGGCGCAGCGTCAGGAGTTCTACCGCATCATGCTGACCGACACGGGCCGACTGCTTTCGACCGTGGAGCAGGTGCTGAAGGCGGGGGAGCTGTCCCATCGCGCACGCCACGCTGAGCGCACGCTACTGGAGCTGGCGCCGCTGGTGGCGGAATGTGTGGCCATCGTGCTGGAGCGCAACCACCTGCCGGCGGAGGCGATTCAGCTTGCACCGGTGTCCGGCTCCGTCCGTCTGCATGTCCGCGCTATTCCGGAGGATCTGCGCACGGCGGTGCTCAACATTCTGGACAATGCGGTCAAATACTCGCAGAGCGGCGTGCATGTCACCTGCTCGATCGCAATTGTCAACTACACGCAGGTCGCGCTCACCATAGCCGATACCGGGGTGGGCCTCGCGCCTGACCACCTGAAGCGCATCTTCAAGCGCTTCTACCGGGTGCCGGGCCGCATTGCAGCTCGCGTGAAGGGCACGGGCATCGGTCTCTTTCTGGTGCATGCGATTGCGCGCCAGCATGGCGGCTCAGTGATGGCAACCAGCCCGGGACCGAACCTGGGTACGACCATCACGCTGACGTTGCCGCTGGCCAACAACACGGCAATAGCGCCCGCCAACTAAAATCCAGCTATGCCCGACTCGCCCCTTATTGCGCTGATCGAAGACGAGGAACACCTCGCGCAGGGACTGCTCTACAACCTGCAGGCCGAAGGTTACCGCACGCATCACGAGGCCGATGGCGATGCGGCGCTGGCGTGGCTGATGGCCGCAACCGCTCCCCCCACCGCGCCCGGCGCCAGCCCCG
>DATCBR010000022.1:0-11950 GCA_036511765.1 Acidobacteriaceae bacterium
ATTGCACTCCGGCGCGCTAAGGAGGTCCAATGACTCGCAAGTTCATCCCGGCAGCAGAATCCTTCTCCAAATGGAAAAGAGACCCGGCATACCTCGCCACCTACGACGCGCTCGAAGGCGAGTTCGCACTAGCGTCTTCCCTTATCAAGGCCCGTACCGAAGCCGACATGACGCAGGAGCAGGTCGCTCAGGCCATGGGCACCACCCAGGCAGTGGTCGCTCGACTTGAGAGCGGCAAAGTGCTCCCCTCCACACGCACGTTGGAGCGCTTCGCCAAGGCGACCCGCTCCCGTCTGCGCATCACCTTCGAGCAGCATCGTAAAACTGCAACCAGATAATCGTTTGCCCCATCCGCACGCGTTCGGAGCCTGTCCTGAGCGAAGCCGAAGGACGGACGGGTGGGGTGCGTACCGGAGCGCAGCCTTCATCCCGCCGCAATCCCACCCACCAACCTCATCCCGCGCCACGTACCCCTTGCGGCTGATATATTTTCCGCGGGCGCGAATTTGCCGCTTTTACGGCCGCGAGTTCGACGAGGAGAAACCATGGATTGGAACGAGAATTCAAGGAGGTCGTTTTTAAAGCAGCTTGGCGCGGCTGGAACTCTGGCCCTCGCCTCGGCGAATGTTGAGGCACTGGCCTCACCGGCCGCCGGCGGCCAGGCCCAGGGCGCCGCCGGCAGTTCCTTGAATGCGACGGGGAATGCCACCGGGAATGCCACCGGCCCCAATGCCACCGGCGTGACACCCAGGGCCGCCGTCTTGAAACCCGGCTGGCGCCCGCTCCTCGACGAGAAGCTCACCTCCTGGGAACTCTGGATGGGGGTGCCGCACGAGACTGTCGTCGGCCTGCCGGAAGGCACTCCCACCAGCCCGACCGGGCACGACGGCACGCCGCTCGGCTTGAACAACGATCCCAAGCATGTTTTTAACCTGCGGATGGAGGCGGGCGAACCGCTGCTGTACATCACCGGCGAAATCTTTGGCGGCCTGACCACGCTGGAGAGCTATTCCAACTACCATCTCCGGGCGCAGATCAAATGGGGCAATAAGAAATGGGCGCCCAACCTGAATATTGGGTTCGACAACGGCATCCTTTACCACTGCACCGGGCCGCACGGGGCATTCTGGAAAGTCTGGAAGCGCAGCCTCGAGTTTCAGGTGCAGGAGAAGAATATGGGAGACCTGTTTGCGCTGGCGGGAACCTGCGGCGAGGTACGCGTCGTGCATCCCGGCCGGGCCTGGGTATTCGACCCGGTGGCCGGAGAACCAAAAAAGTTCGCCGAAGGCACGCTGCCGGTAGGCACGAACGGCAATCGTGCCGCTCATCTCCTCGGAGATTTCGAGAATCCCGCGGGCGAATGGAACACGATTGAACTCTACACGCTGGGACGCACTTCGGTGCACGTGGTGAACGGCCATGTGGACAACGTGATCCAAAACGCCAGCACGATCGAGGGGCCGGAATACACCGAAATGCCATTGAGCAGCGGCCAGTTGCAAATCCAGTCCGAAGGCGCCGAAACCTACTGGCGCCGCGTCGAGATTGAACCCATCACCGAATTTCCCGCCGAGATCGAAAAGGCCGCGGGGTTGTAATCGCGGGTCTCCAGCCGGGTGCCCATCCGTACGCCATTGCTTTATCCTCTCGAACCTATTGACACCTGTCTATGTGGAGCGGCGCGGCGTGATTGAGAAGACGTCGATTGTGTTCCAGGATGAAGCCCACCTGATGCATGTGATCGACAAGATTGTCTCCGCTGTGGGCAGGCGCATCGACGAGTCGTCGCCGATGGTGGACGCGCGATTGCTCGATGGGTCTCGCGTGAATGTTGTGATTCCGCCGCTGGCGGTGGACGGCCCACTGGTCTCGATCCGGCGGTTTGGCTCCAAGCCGCTGTCGGCAGATGACCTGTTGCGCAATCGAGCGCTGACCGCGCAGATGCTGGAGTTGTTGCAGGCGGCAGTGCGCGCCAGGCTGAACATCATCGTCTCGGGCGGCACGGGCTCGGGCAAGACAACGTTGGTGCTGGCCGCGATCAACTGGTTGCGCGCACAGCTTGGCCTGGCAGATAAGGGGGACGTAGCGCGGCGTTTATCGGAGGCAGGCTGCAAGGGACGGCATGCGGCTGACCTCTACAACGCGGCCAGGCTCCTGGCGCCGGTCGGCGCGCTTGGCGCGGCTGTGGCAATTCCCTGGGCACGCCCATTCTGGATGCTGGCGCTGCCGGCAGTGGCGTTTCTCCTGCCGAACATTCTATTGACGCGCCTGATCGCACGCCGACGGGAGCAGATTCGCCGCAGCATTCCGGACGCGATCGACCTGCTGGTTATCTGCGTCGATGCCGGACTGGGAATCGACCAGGCGCTGCTGCGCGTTAGCCAGGAGCTTGGCATCAGCCACCCGCAGATTGCGGAAGAACTATTGCAGATCAATGGCGAGCAGCGAGCGGGCAAGCCGCGCATTCACGCATGGGCGGACATGGCGGCGCGCTCCCAACTGAAGGACATGAATGCCTTCGCCAGCATGCTTGCACAGACGGAGAAGTTCGGGACGCCCATCGCCCGCGCGCTCGGCGCATTTGCCGATACCATCCGTCTCAAGCGCCGGCAGCGGGCCGAAGAGATGGCGGCAAAGACGACCGTGAAGATCGTGTTTCCGCTGGTCTTCTGCATTTTCCCCAGTCTGTTCATCGTGTTACTGGCGCCGGCCGTTCTTGGGATCATGCGCAGCATGACGGGACTTGGGCAGTAGGCGAACCGCGTCAAGGCGGCGCTTCGCGAACGACTATTCCGCACCCGCGTCGAGAAAGCGGCTGGTAATGCCTCCGTATGCATCGATGCGGCGGTCCCGCAGGAATGGCCAGTGCTGGCGCGTGACTTCAACCAGGGAGGGATCGAGATCGGCGACGAGGATCTCTTCCTTCTCATGCGACGCCTGCGCGAGGATGCGGCCAAATGGATCGGCAATAAAGCTGCCTCCCCAAAACTCAAGCCCCGATGAGGGCGTGTGATCGCCTGGACCGGAGAGGCTGACTCCGTCATGCACTACGTCGCCGTGCTCGTGTCCTACGCGGTTCACGGCGCAGACGAAGACGCCGTTCGCGATGGCGTGCGAGCGCTGCATGGTCTGCCAGGCCGAGTATTGCGCCTCGCCAAACTCGTTCTTCTCGCTCGGGTGCCAGCCGATTGCCGTGGGGTAAAAGAGAATCTCCGCGCCATGGAGCGCGGTGAGGCGTGCGGCCTCGGGATACCACTGGTCCCAGCAGACCAGCGCGCCGACGTTGCCGTTGCTGGTCGCAATGGAGCGGAAGCCGAGGTCGCCGGGCGCGAAGTAGAACTTCTCGTAGTAGAGCGGATCGTCGGGGATATGCATCTTGCGATAGATGCCGGCGATGTTGTCGCATGCATCACTCGCAGCATCGAGCACGGCGGCGGTGTTGTGGTAGACGCCCGGCGCACGCCGCTCGAAGAGGGAAGCGATGAGCGTAATCTTCTCCTCGCGGACGATGGAGGAGAGGCGTTCGGTGCTGGGTCCGGGAATGGGTTCGGCGAGCGCGAACAGGGCATGGTCCTCCCGCTGGCAGAAATACTGCGCGCGAAAGAGCTCGGGCAGGCAGACGATCTTTGCGCCATCGCGCGCGGCGCGGCGCACGAAGTCGCAGGCGCGGTCGAGGTTCACCGCAGTCGAGGGCGCGCATGCCATTTGGATCAATGCAACACGAACTGCGTTCGCTGCCATGTCTAAACTCCAGCAGAAAGGCGTCGGCGGTTGCCGACGCCTCTCATTGTCTCAGCTTCCGGTTACTTGTCGTCGAAGATCAGGATCGCGGCCGCAATGGTCGTCGTCCAGAGGCCGTTCTTGTGGCCCACGGCTGATTGCGTGACGTTCGCCGTTCGCACAATCTTGTTGGAGATGCGATAGATCTCTTTCTTCTCGTCCCAGCTCTTGTCGGGATCGAAGTCCACATCGAGCGTCGTGGCCAGCATCTCCGCCGCAAGCTCTTCGGCGTAGTCACCGGCCTGGTCTTCAGTCTCGCCGAAGCTGTGGTGCTCGGAGAGGTAGCCGTATGTGTTGCGGTCGGCGGGGATGGCAACGCCGATCGAACTCACCACCAGGCGGTGCGGCTCGCGTGTGGAGTTCTCCGCCACTACGGCAAATACCACTTCGCCAGGGTGAAGGTACTTCAGCCCTTCCTTGCGGGGGATCAGCTTGCAATGCGGCGGAAAGATGGATGAGACACGCACCAGGTTCTGTGCGGCGATGCCTGCGTCTCGAAGCGCCATCTCAAAGGACGTCAGACGCTCTTTATGCTTGCCTACGCCCTTGGTGAAAAAGAGGCGTTTGGGGACCATGTCCTTGCCCAATGGGGAGACCCTCCGAAGATCGCGAAAAAATATGGCAGACCGCGGTGCGAACGCATGCGTCGAGCGGATTAGCCTTGTCAAACTTATCACAAACAGCGCGGCGGAATGTTACAGCGCGCACGGGCAACGGTGCGACTGCACGACAGAAGCGACTCACCGTTGACTGTCCGCGAAGCTCCTCCGATGGTCGATCATCGCGCGGCTCAATTGGCCGCTCTTTCGCGTGAGTGTTAGCCTTTAAAGGTCGATCTATTCTCGCTTTCTTCTGGAGTCCTCCCTCACATGCAGACCAGCTATAACGGCATCCCTGTCCCCGCAAACGGCAGGGCGATTGAGTACGCAAACGGAAAGTACACCGTCCCCGACAATCCCATCATCCCCTTCATCGAAGGCGACGGCACCGGCCGCGACATCTGGAAGGCCTCGCAGCGCGTGTTCGACGCGGCCGTGGAGAAGGCATACGGCGGCAAGCGCAAGGTGGCGTGGTATGAGGTGCTGGCAGGTGAGAAGAGCTATCGCCAGACGCAGAACTGGCTGCCCGACGACACGGTGAAGGCAACCGTCGACTTCCGTGTCTCGATCAAAGGACCTTTGACCACGCCGGTGGGCGGCGGTATCCGCAGCTTGAACGTCGCGCTGCGCCAGCTCATGGACCTCTACCAGTGCATCCGCCCGGTGAAGTATTACGCCGGCGTGCCCAGCCCAGTGAAGCATCCGGAGAAGCTGGATGTGGTCATCTTCCGCGAGAACACGGAGGACATCTACGCCGGCATCGAGTTCCGCGAAGGAACGCCGGAGGCAAAGAAGTTCATCGCATTCGTGAACGACGACATGCTGAAGGACAGCAAGAAGAAGGTGCGTCTCGATTCGGGCGTGGGGGTGAAGCCGATCTCGATCACCGGATCGAAGAGGCTGGTGCGTGCGGCCATCCAGTATGCGCTGGATAACAATCGCAAGACAGTGACGCTGGTGCACAAGGGCAACATCCAGAAGTTCACCGAGGGCGCCTTCCGCGAGTGGGGCTACGAGGTCGCTACGCAGGAGTTCCGCGAGCAGACCGTGACCGAGCGCGAGAGCTGGATCCTCGGAAACGTCGAGGCGAACGCGAGCATCACGCCGGAGCAGAATGCCGCGCTGATTGAGCCGGGCATCGAGTTTGCGCCGAAGGAGTTTGGCGAGTCGGTCGTCGCCGAGGTGAAGAGCGTGCTCGCGGCCATTGGCGAGTCGCATGGCGGCGGCAAGTGGAAGTCGAAGGTGCTGATCAATGACCGCATCGCGGATTCGATCTTCCAGCAGATCATCATCCGG
Source organism: Acidobacteriaceae bacterium (assembly GCA_036511765.1). Lineage (GTDB taxonomy): Bacteria > Acidobacteriota > Terriglobia > Terriglobales > Acidobacteriaceae > Edaphobacter. The sequence goes on from DATCBR010000022.1 coordinate 5,676, forward strand.
CCTTCAGACTATTCGGTCCTCGCCACAACCAACTTGAACGGCGACTACATCTCGGACGCGGCTGCGGCGCAGGTCGGCGGGCTGGGCATTGCTCCCGGGGCGAACGTGGGCGACGGCTACGCGGTCTTTGAAGCGACGCACGGCACGGCGCCGAAGTACGCAGATAAGGACGTCATCAATCCTGGTTCGGTGATTCTCTCGGGCGTAATGCTGTTCGACTTCATCGGCTGGGGCGAGGCGGCGCGGCTGATCGAGTCGTCGATTGAGAAGACCATCCAGCAGAAGCAGGTGACCTACGACTTCGAGCGGCAGATGGTTGGTGCGACCAAGGTGAAGACCAGCGAGTTCGCCACGCGCATGATCGAGAACATGTAACGCGATTTGTTGGCTCAGTTGAAGAAGCAGATTCCTCCGCTTCGCTGCGGAATGACAAAGATTGGGAGATTGCGATGGGGCGTAAGAAGGTAACGATTGTTGGAGCAGGGAACGTGGGCGCGACCGCAGCGCACTGGATTGCGGCGAAGGAACTGGCCGACGTGGTGCTGATCGACGTGGTCGAGGGCGTGCCGCAGGGCAAGGCGCTCGATCTGCTGGAGGCCATGCCGATCGAGAAGCGAGACGTGTCGGTCCTGGGGACCAATGACTATGCGGACACTGCAAACTCGGACATCGTCGTTATTACCGCCGGCATTGCGCGCAAGCCGGGGATGAGCCGCGACGACCTGCTGAACACTAACTTCAAGATCATGTCGGATGTGGTGGCGAAGGCAGTTGCCGCTTCGCCGAACTGCATCCTGATCATCGTCTCCAATCCGCTCGACGCGATGGCGCAGACCGCGTTCAAGCAGGCGGGCTTGCCTAGGGAGCGCGTGATTGGCATGGCAGGCGTGCTGGATTCAGCGCGCTTTCGGACGTTCATCGCCGAGGAGCTGAAGGTCTCGGTGGAGAACGTGACGGCGTTCGTGCTGGGCGGCCACGGCGACACCATGGTGCCGCTCTCGCGCTACTCGACTGTTGCGGGTATCCCGATCACCGAGCTGATTGAACCAACGCGCTTGAAGGAGCTAGAATCGCGCACGGCCAATGGCGGCGCGGAGATCGTCAAGCACCTGAAGACTGGCTCGGCCTACTACGCGCCGAGTGCGGCGACGGTGGAGATGGTCGAGGCGATCCTGAAGGACAAGAAGAAGATCCTTCCCTGCGCAGCGTACCTGCAGGGCGAGTACGGCATCAGCGGGTTGTATGTTGGCGTGCCATGCAAGCTCGGCGCGAAGGGCCTGGAGCAGATCATCCAGATCAAACTCACAGCAGAGGAGCAGGCCGCGCTGAACAAGTCGGCCGATGCGGTGAAGGAGCTCTGCTCAGTGATCGGCGTTGCTTAAGAGCGAACCACGGATTCACGGGATCAGCACGGATTAGAAAAGATGAAGGTCCGCTCATTGAGCGGGCCTTCCTTATTGCTGCAAATCGACTCTATGCGATGCGTTCAATAGTTACGCTCTCCAGGACGACGGGGGTTTTGGGTTTGTCCTGGGACGCGGTGGGGACATTGCCGATCTTCTCGACGATGTCGTAGCCCTCGACGACTTCGCCGAAGATGGTGTGCTTGCCGGTGAGCCAGCTGGTGTCGGTAACGGTGATGAAGAACTGGCTGCCGTTGGTGTTGGGGCCAGAGTTGGCCATGGCGAGCTTGCCGGGCTTCTGGAAGCCGTGGGGCGAGCCCTTGGTCTCGTCGGCGAACTTGTAGCCAGGGCCGCCCATGCCGGTGCCCTCTGGGTCACCGCCCTGGATCATGAAGTTGGGGATGACGCGGTGGAAGATGGTGCCGTCGTAGAGCTTGGCGCCCGACTTCGAGCGGCTGTTCCATTCTTTCGTGCCTTCGGCGAGGCCGATGAAGTTGGCGACGGTTAGCGGTGCGTCCTTCTCAAAGAGCTCGACGACGATCTTTCCCTGGGTGGTGTTGAAGGTGGCGTAGGTTCCGGGCTTGGTAGGCATTAGGACTCCAGGTTGCTAGTTGTTGGTGGCTAGTTGCTAGTTGTTAGGAGGGCGCAGAGATAATTCTCATGCAGCGCCCGTAGATGGCTAACTTCTCTATGTGTCGGGCCTTCGGCCCTCCTATCGTATTATCGCCATCCCCTAGGCCTTCCCGCTTCGCGGATCGGCCTAGGCTATTATGTTTCGCGCCTTCGGCGCTCCGGCGGTGGCTCAGGTTACACCATTTGGCGTTTAGTCATCGTGACGAGCCTTTGATGTCCATTGGTGGCGTCGTGGTTGGTGGCGTCGTAGATGGCGTCGACGCGGAGGGTTGTGTCGGTGAGGCGGGCGGAGGCGGCATGGGCTGGCCGTCGCGGACGATGGTGACGTGGTTGATGGTGACGGGCGTGAGGGGTTTGTCGCGGCCGTCGCGTTCGACACGGGCGATGGAGGCGACGAGCAGGACGGAGTGCGCGTCGCACTGGCCGAAGATGGTGTAGTGGCCGTCGAGGTCGGGCTGCGGGGCCTCGGTGATGAAGAACTGGCTACCGTTGGTGTTGGGGCCGGAGTTGGCCATGGCGAGGCGGCCGGCGACGGAGAAGGTGAGTGAAGGCGAGATCTCGTCGTCGACGAAGTAGCCGGGGTCGCCGGTGCCGTCGCCGACGGGGTCGCCGCCCTGGACCATGAAGCCGGGGATGACGCGGTGGAAGGTGAGGCCGTCGTAGAAGGGCTTGCCGTGGTGCTTGACGGCGCCGGCGGCGGAGGTCCAGTCTTTGGTGCCCTCGGCGAGGCCGACGAAGTTGGCGATGGCGTTGGGGGCGATCTTGTCGAAGGTCTTGCAGGTCATGCGGCCCATGGTGGTGTCGATGACGATGGTGGGGCCGGAGGGGACGGGGCCGGATGGAGCGGCGGAGGCAATTCCGGGGGCGTCGGGCAATGGGGCCGCGCTCTGGGCGAAAGCGGGGACGGCGAGCAAGAGGAACGGGAGGGCAAGCAGGTTGCGGGTCATGCGCGTGAGACGACGTGAGGGCACAAGGGATAGGTTAATTGGTTCGGCTGTGAGCGGCAAATGGGTGTGGATTCCAATTTTCAAAATTACCGGGAGAAAAAAATTTCCGCAAAATATTGAAAATACGTTGAAGCCTTCGCAAAATATTCGGTTTGAGCTACTTAGTTGCAAGATATTCCATTTGTGAGGGTTGCACGTATCAACTGCTAACCAACGGTCTATTGCCGAGGCGTGATCCGGCAAAAGGCCCGGCATTTTGCCGGGTCGGATTGTTTCCTGTACTGCTTCTATTTTACCAAGCGGAGCGAAACTGGTATGCCAACTTTTTGAGAGGGATATCTTGCTTGGAAGCAAGGATTTAGATCGAGTTTTGGCTTGGCGGGGGCTTGACAGCGATTTCGGCACGTCATGAACATAGCGAAGACAATGTGGGGATACGCGACCAACGCCGGTTATGCGGCTTGACTCCGGGCCAGGGCAACGATTGTTGATGAGCTACGCGGATGTTGCGCAACTGGTGACCCGTATGCGGGTTTTGATAGAACGTATACGGTGCGCGCTGGCGAGTTGTGTGGGCCGGGAACTAAAGCTAGTCAACGGCGCGCACGGGCCGACTACGCAGCAGACAAATACGGAGATTCCGGAGCGCAAAGAGCGCCTCGAGAATGACGGGCAAATTCAGGAAGCAGATTCCTCCGTCCCGCAGAGCGGGACTGCGGAATGACAAATAGAAGTAGAAGGTGGAAGCAATGAAATTTTCCGGCGAGCAAGGCAGGTCGGGTTTGGTGGTTGGGCTGCGCGAGTGCGGGCTGGGCTGGCAGGGCGGGATGCGGGCGGCGGTGGCGTTTGGGTTATGTGTCCTGATGGTGGACCAGCCGCTGATGGCGGCGGGGAACAACGACAAGCGTGGGCCTACCGCGCAGGCGGCGAAAGAGAACAAAGGTGAAGGGCGCGTACTGCACGCGCTGAACCGGCTGACGTTTGGTCCTCGACCGGGTGAGTTGGCGGCGGTGGAACAGATGGGGCTGACGACGTGGTTTGAGCAGCAACTGAACCCGGAGAAGATTGACGACTCGGCGTTGGAGGCGAAGTTGCAGTCGCAGTTTCCGGCGATGTTTCTGCCGCAGCGAGAGCTGCTGGCCAAATATCCGAGCCAGCAGGCGATCCGCCAACTGGCGAACCGCACGCAGCAGGGCATGGGCCCGGCACAGGGAGGATTTGGGTCGGGCGCGCGGCGAGGAAGGTTTGGACCGCAGGCGGCCCCGCAGGAGGAGCAGGCGGTGTTGAACGATCCGGCGGAGCGCGCGATCTACGCCGACCAGATGGAGTTCTACAAGCAACAGCAGGAGAAGAAGGCGGAGAAGGACGCGAACGCGGCGGGCGCGCAAGGCGTCCGTTCCCAGGTGCCCAACAGCGAGGCACCTGGGGCACCCACTCCTGGAGATTCTGCGGCGGGCGGTGGGCAGTTGATGAGCGACGGAGCGGTTGCAATGCAGGGCCCGGCGCCGATTGAGCGCAGGACTCAGAGTGCGAATGCCGCGGCGCCTGATTACGCCGCGGTGGCTGCGGGCAAGGGCATGAACGGCGGCGAGCAGACGGCCTTGGTGCCGAAGGCTGACGTGATGGACATGAGCGCGCCGGATGCGCATGTGGAGAGGCTCTACAAGGACCTGGAGGCGGTGAAGGTGCTGGGCCTGCCGCCCGATGAGCGGATGCGCAAGGTAATTGCGATGCCGCCCAGCGATTTCCTGGCGTTCCGCCAGAGCCTGAGCGCGCCGGAGTTGGCGCAGTTTGCCCAGGGACTGAGCGGACAGCAGCGGGAGACGTTTGCCGCGATGCAGAACTCGACGCGCATGGTGGGCGCGGAGGAGATGCAGGAGCGGCTGCTGCGGGACCTTGAGAGCAACCGGCAACTGGAGGCGGTGATGACCGACTTCTGGCTCAACCACTTCAACGTGTATGTGCGGAAGAACCAGAACGAGCCGTACCTGATCCCTTCCTATGAGCGCGACGTAATCCGGCCTCATGCGTTGGGCAGGTTTGAAGACCTGCTGGTGGCGACGGCCGAGAGTCCGGCGATGCTGATGTATCTGGACAACTGGCAGAGTGTGGGGCCGGACTCGCAGGCGGCGAAGAATGGGCCGCGGCTGGCGGGGCTGGCGAAGAACCCGCAGGTAAAGGCGGCGCTGAAAGACCGCGGGTTGAATGAAAACTACGGACGCGAGCTGATGGAGCTGCATACGCTGGGGGTGAACGGCGGGTATACGCAGCAGGACGTGACCGAGGTGGCGAAGGTGTTTACGGGGTGGACGATCGACCAGCCATTCCGCGGAGGACAGTTCCAGTTCAACGAGCGGCAGCATGAGCCGGGAACGAAGACAGTGCTGGGCAAGAGCATCCAGGAAGACGGAATGAAGGAGGGGCTGGAGGTGCTGCACATGCTGGCGACCAGCCCCGCGACGGCGAAGTTCATCTCGACCAAGCTGGCGGTGCGGTTTGTGAGCGACGATCCGCCGCAGACGCTGGTGGACAAGATGTCGCAGGCGTATCTGAAGTCGGATGGCGACATCAAGACGGTGCTGCGGACGATGTTTGAGGCGCCGGAGTTCTGGTCGCCGGCCGTGGAACGGGCGAAGGTGAAGACGCCGGAGGAGTTTGTGGTGTCTGCGGTGCGGGCGAGCGGCGCGCAGGTGAACAACTCGCTTGCTCTGGTGGCTGCGCTGGACAAGCTGGGCATGCCGCTGTACGGGATGCAGACGCCGAACGGCTACTCGTGGAAGAGCGATGGGTGGATGAATACGGGTGCACTGGTGAGCCGGATGAACTTTGCGCTGGTGCTGGCAGGCGACAAGCTGCCGGGCGTGCGCACGGACTGGTCGCGTGTGATGGGCAGTGTGACTGCGAAGAAGGCGGACACGGCCGCCGCGGACGGGGCTGCCGGATTTATAGATCCGGAGGTCGCGGCGAAGGAGCGGCGGCTGGAGCAGGTGCTGCTGGGCGAACCGTTGAGCGAGAGGACGAGGGCGGCGGTGTTGAGCCAGTCGAATGACACGACGGCGGCGATCCAGGCGGCAAAGGAGTTTCAGGGCGGCGGTGGAGGATTGCTGGGCGGAGGCGGCGGGCAGTTGGCGGCACTGTTTGGCGCAGGTGGACCGGGCGCGCTGAGGAACCAGCAGGCGGGTATGTCTTCGGACGACCGGCAGGCAGCGATTATGGCGGGGCTGATGCTGGGGTCGCCGGAGTTTCAGCGGCGGTAAGGCAGGGAACAGGGATTAGGGATTAGGGAACAGGG
>DATCBR010000023.1:0-19898 GCA_036511765.1 Acidobacteriaceae bacterium
TTATTCGATATTGGGCTGAACGGCCCAACGGGGAACGCGCAGCGCACTACTTCCACGGTCAACCAACTGGGGTACAAAATGTCCCACAGCGCCGTGGATACATCGGCAACTTTCATATGGGCGCTCGCCTGCATCAGCGCATCGTTAAGCAGCTATTGCCAGAACCTTGACCTCTACAACGCCAGCACGCTGCCGGGTGCAATGCTCCAAGATTGGCGCGGTAGCAGCATCTACGCCGCGCTCTATAGCAACGGCTTTACGGTCAACGTGCCGATCACGCTGGGAACCAAGTGCGACAACACATCAAGCCCGGCCACATGCGGCGCGGCTGCCGCGGGACGAGTTCAGGTTGCAGCGGCGGGAACGTCGCTTGTGATCGATACCACTGCGGTCTTGGCCAACAGCCCCTTCCAGTTTGCGTACAACACCGCGCAATCTGGCTGCACATCGGCCCCTGCAAACATCGCATCATTGCTTCCACCCTACGTGAGCGCCATCAGCGCAGGGACGAGCTTCACAATCACGCTGCCGGTGGCTCCCACGACAAACCCGGCGTGCATCGACTTCACCATCTTCTAAGGGGACCTATCCCATTCTGATGGGAATTATCCCTTTAACTCCCGTGGTTGGAAATAGTTCGAAAAGCGGCCGACAAAGGAGCGCGCCATGGATGAGCCGAAGGAACAGCCCCAGCCTGAGCCGTAGTCCAAGCAATCTGCGCGGTCGAAAGGCGTTCCCCGTGGCGAGCTGGCCCGTGATGAAAAAGGCGTCACGATAACCCATCGGGACTGGCCCCCCCGCTAGTCTTGCATACAATGTGACGGTGTTTTAAGGGTTCCATTTGTTTGCATGTAAGGCCTGCGAGACGCTGGCGAACTGCGCGGCAAGCTTCAACTACTGAGCGTCCCTATAACCACGCACCACATGCAACGGTGAGGACGGCCATCGCGCCGTCCTTTCTATTGGAGTCATCATGGCATCACGGAAAGTAGCAGCGGCATACGTCTCGCTCGAACTTCAGACCGCGCAATTCAAGGCCGCGATCGGTGAAGCCGGCGGACTCACGAAGAAGTTTGCCGCGGAGACTCGTGAGCAGATGCAGCAGAGCCGTGAGTCTGTGCGCCTGCTGTCTGAAGAGCTGGGCCTGGGCATTCCACGCGGCCTGCAGGGCATCATCTCGAAGCTGCCTGGAGTTACCACGGCCATGAACGCCGCGTTTGACGCGGTCGTTGTGTTCGCGCTCATCGACACCGTGGTCAAGGTCACTGAAAAGGTCTTAGAGTTCTCCCGGAAGAACGAGGAGGCTGCAAAGAAGACCGCGGCTGCGTGGGACGAGGCACACGGCAAGCTGGAGAAGGAACTCGACACCCTCACCGTGACCGGCGACAAACTGGACGAAACCTACGACAAGATGTCGAAGAAGCCAGGCAACGCACTGGCGCTCGCCCTGGATGAAGCCAAAGTCACCGCCGACAATCTAGCGGAGTCGCTGAAGACAGACCTGGGCCTGATGGACCAGCTCTTCAAGGACCAGAGCGTGAGTAAGTGGCAAGTGCTGCTGGGCAAGGATACTTCGGATGACATCTCCCAGGATTTGGAGAAACACAGGACCGCCATAACCGGCGCGGAGAGAATCGCCAGGGAGGCAGTCCGCAACGCGAAGACGCCTGAAGACCAGGCTGCTGCAACCACCACCGGCCAGACGAACGTGAACGCTGCTATCAAAGCCGCTCTCGATTACATCGCAGCGAAGCACACCGAGATCAATGGGAACGTGTTGCTGGACAACGGCGCCGGCGTCGCCCCCTACGCGATGGTGCACGGCAACCAAGACAAGCACAACGCGATTCTCGACGGCGCGAAGGACATCGTCGAAAACTCCGGAGATATCTACAACCAGCAGATCGCCAATGCCGGCAAGGTAATCCGCAACCAGAAGCAAAGCGACGGCACCGCCGCGGAAAGCGATCGTCTCAAGAGCTTCGAGGATACGGCCAAGCGGATGAAGGAACTGCAGGGTGCGGATGCCCTGGCCCTGGCCGCCTACTGGGAGCACCTCGTCCGCACGAACCAGAAGGGGAGCAAGTCGTTCGAGGACTCGCTGCGGGAGCACTCCGCAACCGCAGGCGTTGAAGCGATGAAGGAAGTCCATGGCGGCGGCAAATCCACCGACGAGCAGTTCGCGGAATTCCGCAAGAGCCTGATTGTCAAGAACACGCCCGACGGTATCGGAGACACCAGCGACGCCATGCAGAAGTTCCTCGGCCTTGGCGGCAGCGCATCTGACGAGAAGATCAGCGCTGAGCTTGCCAGGGGCGGGGAAGCCTACGCGCGGTTTGCCGCCGAACTCGATGCTGCCAGGCTGAAGGTCTCTGAATCCACGGGCGCTCTCACCCCACACGCTGCCGCGCTGGCTGAGGCCGCCGCACACGCGAAGGCTTACCCCGCTGAGTTGAAGCCGCTGAATGAGCAGCTCGAAAGGCTAAAGGGGGATACGTTCCTCAGCGATGGTGAGCGCCAAAGTCAAATGATGGCGGTCGGCAACCAGATCAGCCAGGTCAATTACAAGAACCAACTTCAGCAGGTAGCAGACAGTTCGAGTGCGTTCGACTCCAGCTTCACCGGCCAGGTAGACAAGACCTTCGATGACATTATCGCCAAGTCGCAGGACTGGGGAACTCAGTTCAAGGAAACCATCACTGGTGCGCTCGGGGACGTAAACAACGCCATCATTCATATCCTGACCACCAAGCCCCAGGCCGGCGATCACCCGTTCAAAGAAGCCGGGAAACAGATATTTACCGGCGTGGCCAGGACCGGGCTGCAGGATGCCGAGGGCGCGCTCATGAAGGGTCTCAAGCTGGACAAGATCGGCACGTCGGAAGCCAACCCCATGTGGGTGCGCATGGCGAGCGCGATGAAGGGCGCTGGCTCGGCCGTATCGACCGCCGCGCAGGCAGCTACCAGCACCGGCTTCGGCGGCGTGATCAGCAGCTTGTTCTCAATGCTCATCCCCAGGGCGGGCGGTGGAGTTATGTCGCCGGGTGATTTCTACATGACCGGCGAACAAGGCCCTGAGCTGATGCAGGTGGGCAGCACAAGCAAGATCAATTCCGCCCGCGATACTGCTTCAATTATGGCCGGCGGCAAAGGCGGGGACACCACGCACGTCTGGAACATAGATGCCAAGGGCAGCAATGACCCCGCAGCAGTGAACGCCGCTGTACAGCGCGGCATCCGCGCCGCTGCGCCTCAAATCGCCGCGGCTGCGAACGCCGGGGCGAAAGATCGCATTGCTCGCAGGCCTGCCTCCAGTAGGTAACTTTTAAGTCACAACTCGAACCAACCTAGACAGGAACTCCCATGTCCAGCGTCATCACGCTCCCAAATGGAAATGTATATACCCTGATCCCGCTCCCATCGGCGCCGGGCCTGGCTCAGTTCAGCTTTACGATGATGGATTCAGTTTCCAGGAATCCGTCGCCGTTCGCGCCTGGCACCGGCCAAACGCAGGCGTGGCCGGGCGCGGATAACTGGGCCTTCGAGTTCACGCTTCCAAAGATGAACCGCTGGGTATCCGCGCAGTGGAAGGGCTTCATGGCCGAGCTGCGCGGCCAGCAGAACGTCTTTCAGATCGGCGACCCTCTGGCTGCTACTCCGCTCGGCGCGGCCGACGGAGCGCCTGTCTGTGCTACCTCCGGCCTTCAGAACCTCACCAGCGCGGTGCAGCTGTTCACCAGCGGCTGGACGCCAAACGTATTCGGGCAACTTTTCGCCGGGGACATGCTGCAGCTCGGCTATCACCTGCACATTGTGTGTGAACAGGTGAACAGTGACGCCGGCGGCAACGCGACGATCTCGATCTTTCCCAGCCTCCGCGACTCGCCTGCGAACGCCTCTGCCATCAACCTGATCAACCCGGTTGGTCTGTTCCGCCTGGCGCAGAACACCCGCGCGTACCACTCCGACTTTACCGGCCTGAGTCAGATGTCGTTCAAGGTCGAGGAGGTCCGCTAATGCCCAGAGATATTTCAACCGGCATGGCAGCCCCGCTCGCGACCAACTACATCCGCCCGTGCTTCCTGCTGATCATCACCTTTCGCAGCCAGACGGTGTACGCATGGAGCGGAGTCGGCGATCTGATCTATGCCGGCAACACATACAAAGGCATCGGCGACCTGGGCAAGTTCGCGCCCATCGTCGAATCGGACGAGCCGCAGGCCTTCGGCAACAGCGTCACGCTCAACGGCATCGACCCCGCGCTGCTCTCTGAATCGATGAATGACATTCAGCAGGGAGCGCCGGCGGCCGTCTACTTGGCCGTGCTCGACAGCAACGGGGCCATCTATGGCACGCCCTATCCCGCCTTCGTCGGGACCGTCGATCAGCCAATTGTGGAGGTGAGCACGAAGACGCTCTCAATCACGCTGGCCCTGGAAAACAAGCTAGCCAATCTGATGCGTGCAAACCAGATCAGGTACACCCAGGCGTGCCAGGGAATCCTTGCGCCCGGCGACACCTTCTTTCAGTTCGTCGAAGGCCTCAACGACATCGCCCTGCGGTGGAACGCATAAACGCATAAAGGAAACCATGACCGCGACCATCGCCCCGCCCAAGCCCGTGCGCCACGAGCCCTGGGTCACTCATCTGCATACGTTTCTGAGAGCCAACGCCAAGACCCCGTTCAAGTGGGGCGTTTGGGACTGCTCGCTTTTCTGCGCCGACGCGATAAAGGCGATGACCGGCATCGACATCGCGTCCGACTTCCGTGGTCTGTACACGGATGAAGCCGGCGCGAAAGCGGCGGTTGAAAAGGTCACCGGAGTGACGGGCGGAACCGTGGAAGATGCCGCTGCATACTGCGCCGCGAAGCACGGGCTGGTCGAGTGGAAACACCCCCTATTCGCGCAACGCGGCGACCTAGTCGTACTTGAGGACGCCGGCAGAGTTATCACCGGCCTGGTGCATCTGAGCGGTCGCCACATCGTCGCTGCAGGTGAAAGCGGACTCAGGAAATTCACCATCACGAACGTGAAAAGAGCCTGGCATGTCTAAAGCTATCGCAGGCGCCGCCCTGATCGTCGGCTCAGCGGCCGCATACCTTGTGGCAGGCGCTCTCACTGGCGGTGTGGGTTACCTCACGAATGCCCCCATATTCTTGGAAATCTTAGGGGCAGTAGCAGCCGCTGGCGTCTCCATGGAAGCCTCCGCCATCGGACAGGCCCTCACTGACAACCGCGGCATGAGCATCACGACCAGGCAGACAGCCGGGCTGCGCCAGCACATCAGGGGGACTCAGCGCGTCGGCGGAACCGCCGTCTACATGAGCACCACAGGCGTTGCGGGCGCCAGCGGAGTCTACGCATACAACTGGATCATCGCCCTGGCCGCGCACCAGATCAACGCGGTGCAGAACATCTATCTCGACGGTCGCCAGGTGTATTGGAACTCGACCAACGGCCATGTGGCCAACGTCGGCTGCGGAACCATCCCGACCACACCCTCTTCGGCGCCGCCCGTCGCTATCGCCACGCTGAGCGGCCACACCGTTTCCGGCATCACGGCCACCGGTGGTCACGGATTCTCGAACGTCAAGCCGACTCGCTACCGCGTGCGCATCAGCGGCGGCGATGCTTCGACGGTCTACACGGGGCAATGGAACGCCACGACCGCATACGTGGCCAACAACGCAGTCATCGTCGGACCGTACTCCTACCTTTGCTTGACAGCCAACACCAACGTCCCGCCAGCCGGCAGCGGTGACTGGGTCAAGATCGTCAATGCGTCGGCCTATGCCACGCTCGCGGGCGGCAGCTTCTTCTCGGCAACAGGCATCAACCAAGGCTCCGCTGTCGGTGGCACCTGGACGGTCACCATGGTTACGCCGGGCGCGGGATTCACCTCCGCCCCGGACATAGACATTCAAGGGCTCTACACCGTGGGCGGCCAGGGCGCGAACGATCAGCAGGACCCCTCGGTCAGTGGCTACGGCCTGGGCTATGGCATCGGGCCGGGTGGGCCTCACTATCAGTTCCAGAACCTCGTGTTCGCCGAGATTCGCTTCGGCGACCAGGTGCCTGGCGATTACATGGCCTCGCTCACCGCGGATGACAACCGCTGGCCGACTACCGCGAACGGAGCGGGCGTGGCGTATTTGTTCCTGCAGGTGGGCTACAACACCGCTCAGTTCCCCAACGTGCCTGAAATCCGCATGACCATCGACGGCAAGGAAACGATCTTCGATCCTCGCGACGGCACGAAGAAGTTCACCACCAACTGGGCGCTGCAGGTCGCGGATGTAATCACCGATCCGATCTATGGACTGAACGATCCGACCGTCAATCAGGCTCAACTGATCGTAGCGGCGAACATCTGCGATGAGTCCTCACCCACGAGCCAGGGTCCGGAGGCCCGCTACGCTCAGTGTCTCCACTGGGATACCGGAACTGCGCCCGGCGATGTGCTCGCGATGATGATGCCCACGGCGGCGGGCCGGTTCAGCAGAGTCGGCGGCGAATGGTTCATCTTCCCCGCTGCCTGGGTCACTGCCTCAGCCACATGGGATGAGACGACGCTGGTGGACGGCTTCTCATGGAAGCCCTACCGCAAGGAACGCGAGCTGGTCAACTATGTGCAAGGCACCTACGTTGCGCCGAATTTCCCTTACTCTGCGCTCCCTCCGCAATCGAACCTCTACGACCAGAATGGCTGGTACTACGGGACCATTGCGAACAATTGGAACTACGCTTTCCAACCCACATCCTTCCCCAACTATGCTCAAGACCAGCTGCACGGATACGCGGCGAACGAATGGCTCATCGAAGACGGCGGAGTCCCGGTTCCGTATGAACTGACACTTCGTGGCGTGCCATCGATCACCCAGGCGCAGCGGCTGGCCAAGATCGCGCTGATGAAAAACCGCTTCCAAGCGAGCTGCCCCTCGCTGCCCTGCAATATGACCGCCTGGCAGAGTATGCCGCTGGACGTGATCGAGTTCAACTTCCCTGCCCTCGGCCTGGACTCGACCGACGGGGACTTCTTTGAAATCCAGCGCATGGACCTCACCTGCGAACCACGCAAGGACGAGAACGGCGAAGACGGAGCCATGGCTCTGACTGTGCCGTGCATGATCCAACAAACCGACCCGTCGATTTACGAGTGGAGCATCACGGAAGAACTCCTTCCGACCGATGTCGCTGCGCTCGGCACCAACCAGATCCCCGCAACCCCGGCGCCGCCGACATCGATGACTGTCATCAGCTCGGCCGGTACCGCCGTCGTGGGAGCGGACGGAAGCGTCTTCCCGCGCGCGGAGATCGAATGGGCCGCGCCGCTTGACTCGACGGTTACGGAGATTCAGATCCAGTACCAGCTCGTCGGAGCGGGCGCATGGCTGAACGGCGGCACTGTCGACGTGGCATTGTTCGCCGCGTTCGTCGGCAACGTCATCGCAGGCCAGCTTTACAACTTCCGGATTCGGTCGCTGCGTCCCAGCGGAACCTTCTCCACCTGGGTTGAGGTCGATAACGTCCTGATCTCCATCACCCTGGCCATCATTGTGACCAGCGGCATTCCCGTGACTACGGCCGGCACGCTGGTCGGCTACGCCGAGCCCCTCGGCATGGCCGAGATCGTCGTCGAGCCCTTCACCGCCAGCATCGGGCTGGCGGTCTCAGTGTCTTGTCTTCCGGCTGGGGCATACACGATAACTGGGTTGCACCAAAGCGAGATGTATTGGGTCTACTACATCGACCCGAGCTTCCTGGGCGGCGCCATCACGCCGATCGCAACGCAGAACACAGCGGATTTCCTGAACAAGCTCGGGTACTACCTTATCGGCTCCTTGATCACCCCGTCCGGAGCCGGCATCGTATACCGGCCAGTCGCAGGCCCGTCCACCAGTGGCACCGTCAGCGTGGTCTACCCGACGTACTGCTTCGATGGCAACCCCTCCGACGAGACCTTGATGGGCGGACACGGTCCCGGAGGTTACAACAGCCAGGCCATCTACTGGCACTGGCCCTCTCTCACCACCACTGCGGCGGCCACGCTCAACGTCAATGCTGCCGCGTTGGCCTATGGCTCGGGCTGCCTGGCCACCATCCAAGCATCGCTTGACGGCGGCTCGACCTGGACGACGATGCTCTCGACGGCGGTGCAGGTTTTACTGACAAACTACACCCTCCCCGTGCCGTCCGGACAAGATCTGGCGTTGGTGCAGGTGAAGTTCAACTGCTCGGGCGACGCCACGCTGACCGGGTACATCGATCTGTATTTCGCATCGCTTTACATCGAATAGGAGTTCCACGTGCAGAACGAAACCCAAACACTGTCGGCGGTAACCGCGCTGCAGAGCGACGCCCAGGCAGGCATGCTCTCGCCCCAGGTGATGATGAGCCAACTCATCCTGAGCGAGTTCCGCAACTTCCGCGACATCGAGTGGCGGGATTTCCGCCTCCAGGTCACGACCAGCCACCTGGATACGGGCACGCGCCTGGCCAAAGCCGAGCTGTCCATCGAAATGGCTATCGACGGCAACGGACGCCCCAGCCGGCTCGACGTGGCCGAAGCCGACATCGACGAGTTGAAGAAGTTCCGCTGGCAGGCGCTTGCCTATTGCGCATGCGCATGCGGCTTCCTCTCTTCGCTGGCCGCGTTCGTCGGCTGGTACTGGCCGCGCCACTAAAGTGCCTGCGGAGGATTCAGAGGAAGGACCGGGGGTGCCGGTAACGAGCCGATTGCCTTCTAGCATGGGCTAGAAGGCAATGAGGAAAACCAAATGACAGGCAACAGCATGACAGGCAGCGAAAACCTGGTGGAGACGGCGCCCACAGCGAAGCAGATCGACGCGTTGATCGCGAAGTACTCCGCCGCGCAGACCAGCGCCGATGCTCTGGCCGCGACCGCGAGAATATCGGGCGCCGCTGCGGGCGAGATCAAAGTCGAGCTGACAGCGATGGTGGAGAAGTGGGGCGGCCGGCACACCGAGAAGTCGAAGCGCCTGGCCGGGCTGCATAACTTCGCGACTACGACCACGGCTACGCGGGTGTCGATCGACGACGCGGCCGTCGAAAAGCTGCACGGGTTCCTGGGCACGACGGAGACGCCGGAGCTGGTCCGGGAGTTCTTTGTGGCGCACATCAGCTACAGCCTGGTGAGCGGTCCGGACGAAAAGCTGAAGAGCCTGACCATGGGCGCGCGCCTCCGGACAAAGATTACAAGCATGCTGAAGGGCTGCTTCCAGATCAAGACCTTCGCGCCGTCGCTCAAAGTGGAGCTGGCGGAGCTGAAGCCGGCGGCCTGAGGGCAGCCAAGGAGAGCAAATGAACGACACGCTGAACAAGAACCTGATCTCAGGACACGAAGGCCTGCGGCTGAAGAGGTACCCGGACACGCGCGGCTTCTGGACCATCGGGCGCGGATTCAACCTTACTGCGCCGGCGGGCCCGGCAGTATGCCTGGCAGCCGGCGTCGACTACGCCGCGGTGATGGCCGGCGCGCCGATTACGCTCGACCAGGCGGACGCAATCTTTGAGAGCCAGTACGAGGCTGTGGCCGCAGAAGCGCGCCACGCGATCCCGGGCATCGATGCGATGCCAGACAACGTCGGCGCCGTGGTTTGCGACATGATCTTCGAAATGGGGCTTACCGGCTTTCTGGCTTTCCACCTGGTCATCCTGGGACTGCTCGCGAGACGCTGGCCCGAGGCGATCGCCGGCATGAAGGAATCGAAGTGGGCGACACAGGTGCCGAGCCGAGAAGAGAACGACGTGGCGCTGCTGGAGGCCTTGAGTGCCTGAAGCTGAACTCCTGCAGTCGGCGTCAAAGGACGCGCTGGTCGACCTGGTCCTCCAGCTGCAGGGACTCGCGCGGGCTCAGGAGCAGATCATCACGGAGACTGCGGCGGAGCGCGACGCGGCGCAGATGTGGAACGAACTGTACATGAAGTCAAAGGGGGAGTGCGATGGGCGATGAACTGAAGCGGAACTTTCTAGGCTTTGTGCTGCTGGCGGCCGGCGTGGGCCTGGTGCTGCTGGGCGCCCATGTGCAGATCGGCAAACTTTCAGACGTCGGGTTCGGATTCACCGGCATGGCCGCGCTGGCTCTGCAGGTGACACCCCGGAGCCCAAAAGAGCCGGCCGGCCCCGACCCACGGAGTGGGTCCCCCGGCGGGCACCCCGCAGAACCGGCGTCGGACCGGTAATTCCCGGCGCACTTGAAGGCCCAGTCGCTCGAACCATTGAGCTTGTGCCCGCGGCGGTCCCGGGAAAACCCGGTAATTCCCGCGCGTATTCAGCCCCCACAACCGAACCACCAACCGAACCAGCACCACTGGAGAAACACATGAACTTCCAAAGTTTGTTTGCAAAGGTCGAAGGCGCGGAGAAATCGACGATGGCCTTCATCGAGAAGACCCTCGCCGAAGTCGAGAGCAAAGCCCCGAGCATTGAGCGCGTCGTCGACGCCGGCCTGGAATACGTCGGACCGGTGCTGCAGATCGCCCTGGCCGCAGAAGGTCAGACCGCGCTCGCGGCCGACATTGGCCCGATCATTGCCAAGGCGCAGAACGTGCTGGTGGCCACCAGCGCCACGATCACGGACTTTGGGCCGACACCCACAGCGGCCTCGGCATTCGCGTCAGTGGCTTCCAACCTGGGCGCGCTGCTCGCCGCCGGCCAGATCAAGAGCCCCAAGTCGGTGGCCGCCGTAACTAAGGCAGTCTCTGAAATCGGGCACCTGGGCTCGGCCGTGCAGGTTGCGGCCGCGGCAATCGCTGCCTCGGCACTGCCGGCAGCGGCGTAGCCATGAACAAGCTGCACAACATCCTGATTGCCCTCGCGCTCGGCACAGTGCCGTGCGTGGGGGCCGTCGCGATCCGCGCCCTCTGGCCGATACCGGCGGCAGTGAGCGGAGCCAGCGCGCACCTGAATGGCGTGCTGGACGGCTTCAATGGAATTGAGAAAAACGCCGGCGCCGCGATCGGCACCGAAAGCCTGCGGCTGAACCAGAGCCTCGACGGCCTCGACGGCCAGGTCGCCACCATCGGACCCGCTATCAAGAGGGTCGATCCGATTCTCTTAAACGTCAAAGACGACACCGCGAAGCTGGGCGTGGCGATTGATCTGACTTCCCACCGGTTGAACGACCTGTGCCCCGGCGCAAAAACGGCCGACGCGGCCCTGCATCCCTGCGGGACGCTCGCAGACTTGAATCGCACGCTGGCGACATTCCGCGGAGTTGGGGGAGAGGTCGAGAAGGCCGCCATTCACGAAAACAAGAACCTGACCACGCTCGACACCCAGGAGGCCGCGCTCTTCGCGGACTTCCACGGGACGGCGGTCAAGGTAGACGCCATTCTCGAAACGTCCAACGGGCGGCTGGCGAGCCCCGACGTGACCGTGATGCTGGCCAACGGCGCCAAGTTCACGACCACGGCCGTGGCGCTCGAAGAGAAGCTCGCCGCATGCACGCTGCACCCCACGCTGCCCTGCATGCTGAAGAGCGACATCCTCTTCGGGGCGCAGGTGGGCGGCTACCTGCTGAAATAATTAAAGGTGAGCCATGCGAACCGTTCGATATTGGGAAAACAAAGAAAACCCGGGCAGGTTGCTACCGTCACCGAATCAGCACTCCATGAACAGAGTCGGAGTTATTCGCCGGCTTCTCTCGAAGGAAGAATCTCGCCGGTTGAAGAAACTCCAAAAGAAACTAGGGCGCCCAGAGCTGAAGAGCGCAGCCTGAATCTCCGGGGCACTGTACAAACGTATAGTTGCCTTGAAGCCCTCCCTCGCGCCGCCTCAATCCTGGATTGAGGCGGCATTTTCATGTCTGGAGCGATTAAACCGGCCAACGGCCGCGCCACGTCGCCCCAAGGCGAGCGCGCGGCGATCCGGACAGGGGGTAATACCCCGGAATCGCTCCTGGAGGCGCTGGAGCGCGTCAGTGGACTAATCGATCGTTCGGCGCGTGTACCAGGTCCTGCTCGGTCCCGAGGTACCGCGCGGTTGTGCGGATGTCGGCATGGCCGAGCATGACCTGGATCTGCTCGATGTCGGCACCATGGGCGCGGCAGTGCTTGGCGCAGGTGCGGCGCAGGTCGTGGGGCCCGAAGTGGGCGACACCGATCTTGGCGCCCGCCCTGCGCACAATTTGCCAGATGGTTTGCGAGCTCAATCCCACGGGGTCGAGGGTGGTTCGGCGGATCAGCCGCCCGGCGCGGATCTTCGCGGCAGCCGTCCATTCATCAATGGCCTGCTTGACCCATGGCTGGATGCCGACCGTGCGCACCCTTCCCCCCTTGCTCTCCAGGTCGGGAAGAGCCCAGCGGCCGACGCGGCGCTCAATGTCTTCCACGTTGAGCGTCGCCAGCTCTTCGCGGCGCAGCGCGCAACCTACCAGCATTGCCAGAACGCAGTAATCGCGCTTGCCGCGCAGAGTCTTGCGATCGGGAACGGCGAGCAGCTCGTCGACCTGCGTTTCGGTCAGCCAGTTGCCGGATCGAGATCCGCGGCTGGGCAGCCCGCCAACTCGGAGCAGATCGAACGCCTGATCCAGGTCGATGGCGCCCGAGTTCCGCGCCTCCCGGACCAGGGCGCGCGCCGCGGAGATGCGCAGGTTGACGGTGGAGCTGGAGCGGCCGGCGGCTTTCATGGCCGCGCGCCACTCGAGCAGCAGGATTCTGGTGATGGGGCGGCCCTCGGAAAAAGCCACGAGATCCCGGATGCCCTTGGCGTAGCTCTCTCGGGTGTTGGCGGACGGAACCGAGGCCAAAACCAAATTGACGAGTGCCATTGTCTGGGAACCTTCCGGCAAGAGCCAGGGTGCGGGGTTGGGGCGCGCAGCAGCCATGATCAGCCAGTTTACACCCGGTTTCCATAAGACGTATTATGAGTTTGATTTTAGATGAGTGCGCGAGCTCGCATTTATCCCTACCCTTGAATTCCCTGCGTTTTCGAGGTTCCCATGGCCAAACCGATTTCCTGGTTGAAGGACGCTCCCGAGATCCGCAGCCAGGTTGCGGCCTCGACTTACTCGCACTTCCACACCTCGGACATCGGCCGGCTGTTCGGACTGATGCCGCGCGCCGCCGGCATCCTGATGGAGGCCATGCCGCGGGTGCGCTACGGAACGAGCTACATTGTCCCGGCTGATGGGCTGGCCGACTTTCTCGACGACGTGATCCAGACGACATTGGCCGGACGGGACGTGCCGGCATTGATCCAGGCCAGGCGGGCGGCGAACCTGTACGTCTCCCGCCGCAAGCCTCGGACCGTGGTTTTGAAGGATGAACTCGGCCGCGGACTGGCATCGCTCCCCGACTGCGTCACGCTGACGCGCGGAGAGCTGCGGATCAAGTTTCAGACGGCCCTTGAGCTGGGGAAGGCGCTCGCGATCCTGATCAGCAACATGGAAGGCGACTGGGAGTGGTACGAGTTCTGCCGCCTCTACGAGCCGGAGCAGCCGGCGCTGCCTTCGGAGAGCGCTTACGAGGCGGTGCGGTTGGGTGGAGAGGCGAAGTATTTTGTGGCGCGCGGCGACGCCGGCAAAGCTGGAGATTATGCGCGCGAGGCTTTTCACCATGCCCACTGGGTGCAGGTGGAGCGGGGAACGGTCACGCTCGCGGAATACGACAAAGAGATGGAAGCAATCGAGGGCGTGGCCGGCGCTATGAAGGAGATCCGCTCGGTGCTGACGGATCCGGAGGCGCCGCGGGTGCTGCAGTTGGATTCGCCAGCTTTTTCTTTCGCGTGCGGGAGACGGCGGTGAAGGGCGCGGCCTCGGCGATCAGTTTATCGACGGCGGCTTGAGCGGCGACGCCACGCGCGGCGAACTCAGAGAGAGGGTCACGCTGCTTGGAAACAGCCACGGCTACGCGGCCAAGGACTTAGCGACGCCCTGCGGCTGGGGGGGCAGGGGCACGCCGACATACTCCTCAGGGAAGAGGATCTGGTCGCGAGTGAGCTCGGGGAAGACCGCAGCAATCCTTTTGGCCACAGGGGTGCTGGCCTTGTCGAGGCCATTCTCCATGCGTGAGAAATGTGACCGATCCACCTCGACGCGATCAGCCGCTTCGGCTTGGGTCCAGCCGCGACGTTCACGAGCGAGTTTCAGAAGGGTGATCATCTTGAGGTGTTTATAGCGCACCGCTTTCCCCCTGTCAAGTGAGAGACCCAAGGAAGCCACCCCAGACCCCATCGCTTTAGAATTGACAGATGTGTTGGGGTGAGCTATACACACTTTAGCACTCTGGGTGAGGAAAAGGGCGTGCGCAAGTTGGCCTTCCCTCCCCCCGTCGCTTTTGGCTTCCAACAAACCTTTGTATGTGAACGGCTTCCAGGTTAACGAGAATATCCGTTATCGGACATGGGAGCTAGAAACGGTTCCGCATGCCGCTGTTGCTGTTAGCATCGTGCCTCCTCCAGAAAGAGCGCAAATCGCCGCCCCCCTGGGCGCACGTTGAACGTCGTATTCGGATGCGCTCAAGCGAACGGGACAATCGCAGCGGCCGTCAGATCCTCGAATCCGCCAGAGACTATTGCAACTGGCGATCTACACGCGGCAAGCATGCCCAGCTGACGCACCTGCAGCGCTTCCATCACGACCGGCTCTGGTACTTGAACGGCGTGACCGGAATCACCGACGCCATGTACGCGCCCCGGCTGGTCCCGATCGCAATTGCGCTTCCCGTTCTCGACCCGGCCCCCTGTTTGGATCCACGCGCCCAATCCGTTACCGCGCCGCGCGTCCCCAGTTCACCCGCCAAGGTGTCGCCCGCCGCCAGATTGATGGCGGCGAGGTCCCGAGGCTGGATCGTTGACGAGCTGCTCCGCGTGAATCCAGCCCTCACCGATAAAAAACTTCTGCTGCGTCTCTCCCACCTGAAGCTTTCTGGAATGCTCGTCACCGCTCGCGCCGTGCAACGAAGAGCAGGTCCCGCGCGACGGGCTAAAAGAAAGAAAGTCCCCCTGATACTGCCGAAGCGGCCGAAGAGCGTGGTTCCGCTGCAGAGCTTCCCTGCCCCGTTGCGAGGTGCTGCATGAAGAGTGAAACGAAATCAGGGACGGTGCGCAGCGTGCGGAGGGTAAGGCATCCGGGCTGGTTTTACATCGACAACGAGGTGATCGACTTTTTTGGTGAAGATCTCGGCCCCTATGGGATCACCCTCTACGGGGTTTTGTCGCGCGAGTGCCGTGACAACTACCTCGTGGACAAGTCCCTGGAGAAGCTCGCGCCCCTTTGCTTCATGAGTAAGACCGAGCTCCAGCGCAGGCTTAAGGATATGGTTGCCCTGGGGCTGGTGAGACAAGTTAAAGGGCGGACTGCGACGTCGCGAAGCGTTTGGGAATTGATGGATGTTAAAGAGTTGAAGCAGGAAATGCTGGCTCTAGCCAAGGATCGTGCGGCCTCGCAACAATCTGGTCCCCACAGGACCAGAATTTCAGAGGGCTCCGCTACAGGGCCGCAGGACGCGGGCGCCGGCCTTCCCCTCACAAATCACCGCGAATCCAGCAGCGATGCAGCCACAGGCACGCAGGCCGATCTGGATAGCGATGAGGAGCTAGAGCTAGCCGATCTGCCTCCCGGGAGGGGAACCAACTGGTCCCCACAGGACCAGATGGGCGCAGACGTGGAAAAACTGGAATCTAGTCCTCCCTCCGGACCAGATCTGGTCCCAAAACGGCCTCTGATTGGACCAGATCTGGTCCAATCAGCCTCGCGCGTTATACATAGGGAAGACCTCAAGACTAAAGACCTCAAGACGGGGGTAGCGGCGCTTCCGGAAGGGCCGGAGCCCGGTGACTCCGGCCAAAGGCCCTCCCCTCAAGTGCTCGAACCAGCGCGACACGCCGAACGCCTGATGTACCTGCTCGGGATTGTGGTCAGCAGGAACGATCTCGACCTGGTGCGGCAGGTGATCGAGTTTGAAGCGCGCCGGGCGCATGCGGAGCCGGAGGAAACCTGCCGGTACCTGCTCCAGGCCGCTCAGCAGGCGATGAAGCGCGGCGAGAAGGTGAACGTGTTTTGGTTCAAAGATCGCAAATTTACGAATGGAGGCAACGATGGCGAACCTCGAAAAAGTGGACGAAGCCCAGCTAAAGAACGCATTGACTCCAGCCGGCGCGCCCTTGCAGAAATCGCTGTCGAAAGAGGACTCATCGACGCTGCTCGTTTTAATGGAGGCGATGACGCGCCGGTACCCGACCCAGGACCAGGGGGAGAGCATAGCTGAGTACTTCAGCGACTACGAGCAGCTCGCGGTCCAGCGCGGAATCGGCCGCGTGGTGGAAGCGGTCGCGGCCCTCCGGATCGATCCCGAGCAGATCTTCTTCCCACGCCCCGACGAGATCGCGGCCGAGATGAAACGGCAGCGCCTGCGCAGGCTGCCGCCGCACGTCTACGCGCAGGGGTGAAACCACTTAAGTACCTAAGTACCTACGAAGGAGAGCACGATGATCGTCACGGTGGCGAGTTACAAGGGCGGAGTGGGCAAGACGACGACGGCGGTGCACCTGGCCGCATACCTGCAGAGCCTGGGGCCGGCGCTGCTGCTGGACGGCGACCAGACGCGCAACGCCACAGCCTGGTCGGAGCGAGGCGAGGGCTTCCCTTTCCGCGTTGCGCCGATCGACCAGGCGGCGAAGCTGGCGCGCAATTACCAGCACATCGTGATCGACACCGGGCAGCGGCCGAGCGGCGACGACTTGAAGGCCGCGGCGGACGGGTGCGACCTGCTGGTGGTGCCGACCATTCCGGGCGCGCTCGAAACCGACGGGCTGGGACAGACGGTGCGCGCGCTGCAATCGATCGGCGCCAACTTCCGTGTGCTGCTGACCTCGGTGCCCCCGGACGCGGCAAGGGAGGTAGCCGAGCTGCACTGCATCCTGACCGCGGCCCACGCGCCGGTCTTCAGCCACGAGATCCCGCGGCTGAAGGCGTTCAAAAAGGCCGCCGGCGCGGGCTGCATCGTCTGCGACGCAAAAGACCGTGAGGCTACACGGGCCTGGGAGTCTTGCGTCGCGGTCGGGCGTCAGCTGCAACCCGCCCTCACGAGCAGAGAGACGGCGGTGCGGGCATGAGCACGAAAGCACCGCGCACCCCGGCTCAGCTACAGCGAGCGTTCAACGATTGCGCCGGCGAGCTCGCGACCGCGATCAAGGCACTCATCCGCGGCTACCTGCCTGAAGAACTCCGCGCCAAGCCTTTCAGCGTCACGATCCAGATAGACCACGATGGAAAGAAGAGCGCAAGTCTCACCCCGAAAAAGAAAGGCGGCGCGGCATGAGCGACCTGGCTAAAGCATTTGCGGGGTTGAAACAGGCGCAGGAGCCGGAGCGCCTGGGCACCCAAGCCCGCAGATCGGGTACTACACCCGATCTGCGGGGGAGGGTCGGCCCGAGGCTGGCGCCGCTGCCCTTGCAGGGCACCGCGAAGAGCAGGCATCCCGAGTACACACCGGTGAAGGTTTTCCTGCGCCGCGAGACCCACAAAGCCGCCGGGCGTAAATGGGAGGACCAGGACGCCGGCGACTTCAGCGACCTGGTGGAAGAGCTGCTGCAGAAGTACCTGAGCGCCTGAGTACCTTTTGCAGGCAATCGCTGCAAATTGCGTAAGTACCTGAGTACCTGAGGAGGCAGTATGGCATTCGGTGAAAGTGAGAACGCGGCGGCGAACGAACGAGCCAGCGAGCTGGGCCGCGAGGCTGGGGGCCGCGCCCTGGCCTGGGCGCGCATGAAGAACTGGACGCGCTATGGAGAGGCGGAGGCAGCGCCGGACGTGAGATCGGGTACGGCACCCGATCTCCCTGAACAGACCATTCCGCGGCTGCGCGGGGGAGACGCCTGCGGATGAAAGGCCACCCGTGGACAAAGCGAGAGATAGAAAAGGGATTTACGTACTTGACTCCCGCGGTTGGCGGGCGCCGCACTGGGGACAAGGTTTCCGCCGCTCGCGGGCACTGAGAGGGTGAGCACATTGGATGCAGGGCAACTCAACACGGGCACGAGGCGCGGGCGGCTTGATGGTTTTGGCGTACTCAGCGCGGAGCAAATTGCGGGGAATCGTCGAGAGTTTCCAACTATCGTCATATTCATTTTTGCGGCTAACTCCTGCCACCCCACAAGCCCCGCAGCCGGACAGATGAAGAGCAACAGATGCCATATCGAGAGCGGCGGCACGGTTGTAGGAGTCGCGTCTCGCGAGAGTGGCACGCGCGGCGTCGAGTTTGGCGTTGATCTCGCTGTGCTTGTTGACCGGAATGTCTGCAGGGATACGAGTCGTGATAATCGGCGTGTAGATGGTGGGCATGGCTTAGCAGCTCCTATCGTAGCGGCGGTACTGTGCGCGGAGTTGGCTGCGGAGCAATTCCGTGCTTTTGTTGGCTTCTATTTTCGCCGCGTCGAGAACGGAATTGTGGGCCTTAATCTGGCCGATAATTGCGATGCTTTCGGCGGTCAAGACGCCCTCCTCGCTAGTCCAGCCTTCGGGGGCAACAAGGCGGTAATCGCTATCCGTATCGCCCATACGCACGGTGGTCACACCATCGTCGCTCGTTGCTTCATCGATGTATCCGTTCCAGGTTTTTTTTGTGATTTTCATCGCATCTCCTTGACTGATCTAATCATAGCACAGCCATGTAATGTGTCAAGGGGAAAGTGAGAGATTTTCGAACTATTTTTACACGGGAGTTAAAGGGATAATTCCCGAAAAAATACAATGACCGACTTGCGCAACCATCTCTTTGAAGTGATGGAAGCGCTCAAGGACGAGGACAAGCCGATGGACATCGAACGCGCCAAGGCGGTGATCGGCGTGGCGCAGGTGCTGGTGGACACGGCTAAGGTGGAAGTGCAGTTTCTGAACGCGATCGATTCGAGCGAGGCGACGGAGTTCTTCGACATGCAGCGAATCGAGAAAAGGCGCAGCCTGGCGACCGGCGACAGGCCGGAACCGACGTTTCGCAGGATCGCAGGCTGACGATGGAGGGTGAATCATGACGACCATGGGAATCAGACCGGGGGACGCGGTGCTGGTGATCGAGCGCCGCGGCGAGCAGCAGCTGGTGTACAACGCGCTGGTGGCTAGCTTCTCGATGGATGAGGCGCTGGCGGGGACGCACGGCGAGCCGGCGATCAAGGCCGTCTTTGTGGCGACGCACGCGGATCGGCGCCAGGTGCGCGACGGCGCCTACGCCACGCTGACGGTTCCCGGCGTCGTCCACATCTCGCACCGCGACTTCATCGAGGGGCGCGCAGGCCTGGGATACGAAGAGCTGCCAGGCCCGATCCCAGGCGTCTGCCGCTACTGCAAATGCACCGAGCAGCGCGCGTGCCCAGGCGGGTGCGGGTGGGGCGACCTCGAGGAGACAGTTTGTTCGGCGCCAGAATGCATGACGAAACTCATCGAGGGAAATAGGGCGCTGAACGCCGCGGAGATCCGCTGATGGCGAAACGAGCCACCGTCTACGCATACCCGCTGCAATGGCCGGCCGGATGGCCGCGGAGCAAGACCAGAAGTTACTCTCCGTTCAAAATGGAAGCGGATAAGTCGAGGCGAAAGCTTCTTGACGAGATTTCCATGATGGGGGGAACGCTCCCGGTGATCAGCACCAACGCGCAGCTCGGCGCTGAGGGCAAACCTCGCCTGGACGATCGGCCCAACGACCCTGGCGTCGCGGTGTACTTCGAGCGCAAAGGCAAGAGGATGGTCTTCGCGTGCGACAAATTTCACCTTCATCGAGAGAACCTGCATGCGATCGCTCTCACGATTGAGGCGCTGCGCGGGATCGAGCGCTGGGGCGCCAGCGAGATGATGGAGCGGGCATTCTTAGGTTTCAAGCAGCTCGCTGCCCAGAACGAGGGGCCGAGTTGGTGGGGAGTACTCCAAGTCCGCGCCGGCGC
>DATCBR010000024.1:0-8698 GCA_036511765.1 Acidobacteriaceae bacterium
GCTCATGCAATACCACCGCGCGCATCTCCGCCGTTGCCTCGTCGAGCACGTCGTTCACCAGCGCATACGTGTAGTCCCATACCTGCTGAAGTTCTGTGCGCGCCTGGTGCAGCCGCAGCTCGATGATTCTCTCGTCGATCACATGCTCGGCCTCGCTGCGGTTGCGCAGCCGGCGCTCCAGCACCTCGGGGCTTGGCGGTAGGATAAAGATCGAAACCGCCGAGGGCAGCTTCTTCATCACCTGCACCGCGCCCTGCACGTCGATGTCCAGCAGCAAATCTTTACCCGCCGCATTGGCGTGTGCCAATGCGGAGCATGCGGTCCCGTAGTAGTTGCCGAAGACCTCCGCCCATTCGAAGAACTCGTCCCGAGAAATCATGCCCTCGAACGTCGCGCGGTCGACAAAGTGATACTCGCGCCCGTCCGTCTCGGAGCCCCGCGGCGCGCGCGTGGTGTATGACACCGAAAAGTCCAGTCCCTCCACCAGGGAGCGCAACTGCGCCACCAGCGTCGACTTACCCGACCCCGACGGCGCCGAGATGATGAAAAGTATTCCCGCCATGCGTACAGAAAGTGTAACCGTTACACGCCATCCATCCGGCGTGCGCGAGCCGCAAAAGCTACTCCAGGTTCTGCACCTGCTCGCGCGCGCGCTCGATCTCAGCCTTCACCTCAAGCCCCAGCGCCGTCATCCGCAGGCCGATTCCTGGATCGCCGCCGGTTGTCTTCGACAGCAGCGTGTTGCCCTCGCGGTTCAGCTCCTGCAGCAGAAAGTCGAGCCGCTTGCCCACCTCGCCGCCGGCGTCCAACATCTCCACGAAGCTCTCGATGTGCGCGCGCAGCCGCACCAACTCTTCTTCAATGTCCGACCGCTCCACCAGCAGCGCCGCCTCCGTCAGCAGCCTTTGCTCCGTCACCTGCCCTGCGGCCTCTGCCTCGCCGCTGGCGCGCAGCAACTCGCCTACGCGTGTGCGCAGCCGCTCGAAGTGCGCCTCGCGTGCGCCTGCACGCAGGCCCGCACACTCCTCCGCCAGCTTGCGCAGCCTCGCCATGGAGCTCCGCAATTCTTCCGCCAGCGTCGCTCCCTCGGACTCGCGCATCCGGTTCAACTGGTCCAGCAGTCCCGGAGCCATTGCCATCACCGACGCCTCGATCGCCGCGGCACGCGCCGGATCCGGTCCGCCCGAAGGAGCATCGGCGGAGAGTACTCCAGGCATCCGCAGCAGCTCCTTCAGGTCGGGCTCCGCGTTGAAGTGGTGCTGCTTCGCCGCATCCTGAAACGCGCGCATGTACCCGCTCAGCAGCTCATGGTTCAGCTGCACCGACTGAGTGGCTTCCCGCGCGCGCCGCTCCACATGCAGTGTCACGTCCAGGTGTCCGCGCTTCACATGTTCCTTGATGAGTTTCCGCAGCGCGAGTTCCAGCCCATCTGTTTCACCGGGCAGCCGCATACTCAGGTCCAGAAAGCGATGGTTCACACTCTTCATCGACAGCGTGAACGCAAGCCCATCCTCAGTCGCCGACTGCGCACTGGCGAAACCCGTCATCGACCGGATCGGCGATCGCTCTGCCCTTGCTTCCTCACTCTTCGCCGCGCTCATTGGATCCCCTCCAGCACCTCGGCCTCAGCCGCTTCAGTCGCGGGCCTGCGCTCGTAACGGTCGGAGTCGAACTGCAGCTCATACAGTCGGCGATAGGTTCCGGACCGCGCCATCAGGTCATCATGCGTACCGATCTCCGTAATGCGTCCGGCTTCCAATACCGCAATCCGCGTTGCATTCCGCACCGTCGACATCCTGTGCGCGATCACAAACACGGTGCGGCCCTCCATCAGGTTCTTCAGCGCAGCCTGCACAAATGCCTCGCTCTCTGCGTCCAGCGCGGAGGTTGCCTCGTCCAGAATCAACACCGGCGCGTTCTTCAGGATCGCGCGGGCAATCGCCAGCCGCTGCCGCTCGCCGCCCGAGAGCCGCACGCCTTTCTCCCCGATGATGGTGTCGTACCCATCCGGCATCTTCAAAATGAAGTCATGCGCCAGCGCCATCTTCGCTGCTTCCTCCACGCGGCTCAGCGGCACGTCCGGCTGTCCGTAAGCGATGTTGTTGCGCACTGTGTCGTTGAACAGGATCGTCTCCTGTGTCACCTTGCCGATCAGCCGCCGCAACGACGCAATGCTCACGTTGCGCACATCGTGCCCATCCACTGTGATGCTCCCGCCGCAGACATCGAAGAACCGTGGAATCAGATTTACCAGCGACGACTTCCCCGCTCCGCTCGGCCCTACCAGCGCCAGCACGTCGCCGCGCTTCACCTCCAGGTTGATGCTGTGCAGTACCGGCTTGGTTTCGCCATCGGCCTCATACGCAAAACCGACCTCCTCGAACCGGATCGAATCCTTGAAATTCTTGAGCAGGAATGGACGTTTCTTTTCGACGACATCGTCCTGCGCGTCCATAAAGCGGAATATCTCTTCGCTCGCGCCCAGCGCCTGCTGGAAGCTGTTGTAGTAGAGCGCAAACTTCCGCACCGGGTCGTAAAGGCTGAATACCGCTACGATGAACAGGATGAAGTCGCCCAGCGTCAGTGCATGCCGCTGAATCTGCTGCCGGCCGATCAGCAACAGCAGCGCGATGCCTACGGACCCGATCGCATCCATCAACGGCGAGCTGATTGCCTGTACACTCACCGATCGCAGGTTCGCGCGGAACAGCCGACGCGCCGCGCTGCGGAAGCGCTCCGTCTCCCACAACTCCATGCCGAATGCCTTGACGATGCGGTTGCCTGTAATGGTCTCGTGCAGAATGTTCTGGATCTCCGCCAGCTTGTCCTGCCCCTTGCGTGTGGTTGTCCGCACGCTGCGGCCGATGCGCCGCGCCGACAGCACCACCACAGGAATGAAGAGAAGCAGCACCAGCGACAGCCATCCGCCATAGCTCACCGCGACGCACACGATAAAGGCCAGCGAGAAGAACTGCTGCAGAAAGTCCGCCAGCACCGTAGACATCGCCACCTGCACGCGCTCCACATCGTTGATCAGGGTCGAAAGCAGCGTCCCGGTCGAGTGCCGCTGGAAGAATGCGATGGACCTCCGCAGGATTGCGTCATACAGATCGTTACGCAGGTCCGTAATCATGCCGAAGCCCGCATAGTTGATCAGATACGTGCCCGCATAATCGCAGATCGACTTCACAACCGCCGAAGTTACCAGCAAGTACGCCACCACGGTCCATGCATTCTGGAAGTGGTGCGGCACCAGGAAATGCAGGTCTATCTGGCGATTGACTCGCGGAAGGCGCAGCAGCAGAAATTCCGTGCTTTGATTGCGCGGGTCAAGCACCTTTTCGAAGATCGGCTTGATGAGGTAGATCCGCAGCGCCGCCATGGCGCCGACTACCGCCATCAACAATACAGATGCGAAGGTATACAGCGCATACACACGCGCATATCTCACCAGGCGCCAGATGTGCTTCATCGCGGCATGTCCCGGTGCACCGTCTTCACGCGGTGACCTGCCGCCTCCAGCCGCTTCTTCATCTCTTCCGCGATGAAGACGGACCGATGCTGCCCGCCGGTGCATCCGAACGCCACCGTCAGGTAGCTCTTGCCTTCCTCGATGTAGTGCGGCAGCAGAAACTTCAGCAGCTCAGTCGTTCTGTCTAAAAATTCCTGAGTCTGCGGAAAGCTGCGCACATACTTCGCCACTTTGGGATGCCGACCCGTCAGCTTGCGGAACTCCGGCACAAAATGAGGATTGGGCAAAAAGCGCACGTCGAACACCAGATCGGCATCCGCAGGCACGCCGTTCTTGAAACCGAAGCTCGTCGTCGAGATCGTCAGGTTTTTGGAGTCGGTCCCGCGCTCAAACTGCGCATTGATGTGCGCGCGCAGCTCGTGAACGTTGAACTTCGACGTATCCAGAACAATGTCCGCCACATTGCGGACCGGGTCCAGCCGCTTGCGTTCCGCGCGAATCCCCTCCACCACCGTCTGTGTGCGGCCCATCGGATGCGGCCGCCGCGTCTCGGAGAAGCGCCGCACCAGTACATCGTCGCTGGCCTCCATAAATACCACCCGCGTCGGTAGTGTTTTGCGCACCTGCTTCAGCAGCGCCGGAAACTGGTCCAGCCGCATGCCCTCGCGCACGTCCACCACCAGCGCCGCGCGCTCAATCTCCGCGGACTGCCGGACCAGATCGGCAAACCTCGGCACAAGCTCCAGCGGCAGGTTGTCCACGGAGTAGTAGCCGAGGTCTTCAAAGGCTTTCAGGGCAGAGAGCTTTCCCGACCCGGATATCCCAGTCAGCACTACCAGCTCGCGCTCTTTCGCGTGTGCCACAGCTTTGCGACCGGGCCTTCGCGATCTGGTTTGACCCTTCCGAGTCATGCAGGAATCCTAGCATTGCCGCATGGAAACTCCATGCGCCACACGAGTGCCATTCCGCCCACAAGTTCCCAGGCGCGACTGTCTACCTCTCGACTGCCCGCCTTTACGCGCTTGCCGCTGCTTCCGTGGCCAGCGGCGTCCGCGGATGCCTCTTCGTGGTCGTGATCTTCTGCTTCTGCCGCACGGCCTGCTGCTCGATCTTGGCCAGAGCATCCCGCAGCGCGGTTGTCATTTCGTCAGCCTCGCAACGCGCCACCATGCTCTGCCCGCGATGCGTCACCGTTACTTCGGCGTTCTTCCGGTACTTGTCCACCGCAAGCACCACCTTCGCCGTTGTTGCTTCCCCGCCGTTCACGATCTTCCCGATCGTGCCCAGCCCGGCCTCCGCCTGTTCTCTGTATTTCTGAGTAATTACAAACTGCCTGCCCGTGTATTCAACAACCATCGATTCACCCCATTCGCTGGACTCAGCTTGCTGGACGAACTTTAGTGTCCCTAGCGTACACGTCTTTGATGCGTGGAGGGAATCTGCATATCTTCGCGATACTTGGCAACGGTACGCCGCGTCACCTTAATGCCGTGCTTCTGCAGGTCGGCGGCCAACTGGTCGTCGGTCAGCGGCTTGCGCGAGTCCTCGGCGGCGATCATCTCCTTGACCTTGCGCTTCAGCAGCACCAGCGGCAGGTCTGCCCCCTCCGGTCCGTTCACGCCCTCGGTAAAGAAAAACCGCAGCTCATACACACCCTGGCTGGTATGCACATATTTGTTGGCCACAGCGCGGCTGACGGTCGAAGGATGGACGCCAATCTCCTCGGCGACTTCCTTGATCATCATCGGCTTCAGCCCCTGCTCGCCACGCTCCAGGAACTCCTGCTGCCGCCGCACAATCACCTCGCAGGTGCGCAGGATGGTGTTCTTCCTCTGCTCAATGTTGCGCAGCAACTGGATCGCCGACTTGTAGCGTTCCTTCACGTAGTCCCGCACTTCCTTCTCCGTTGTCTGCAGCCGCAGCATCTTGCGATACGTGTGGCTCAGCCGCAGCGAAGGCAGGTCCTCCTCGTTCATCACCACCACGTACTCGCCGTCGCGCTTCACAAACGCCACATCCGGCTCAATCAGGCGAGTCTCGCTCACGTTGTAGCGCTGCCCCGGACGGGGGTCCAGCGTGCGAATAAACTCCACTGCCGCCTGCACCTCTTCGGCAGAGGCGCCGCAGCACCGGGTCAGCTCGCGCATGTCTTTTTTCTGCAATAGCGCCAGGTGATTTGCGACAATATGTTGCGCTATGTGGAAGATATCGTTGCCCGCGGCCTCGCCATATGACGCCGCCGGACCATTTCCATTCGCAGCGCCGTTCAGATAGGTCTTTGAGCTCTTCCCATTCGAGGACAGCGGTGACACAAACTCTTCGGCGTCATTCTGGTCGTCGGACTCATAGCTCACACCATTGGCGAGCCGGCGCCTGGCCACTAACTCCGCCTCGCGACGCAGCGCGCAAATCTGGATGGCCAGGCACTCGCGCAGGTCGCGCGCACCTACTCCAATCGGATCCAGGTGATTCACAATCGCACGGGCCTCTGCCACCGTGATGAGCGATGACTGCCGCATGGGGTCATCCGCGTGGACAACCGCTGCTGCCCCGTTGGTTGCCCCGTTCTCATGGGCCGCGGCAATTTCGATTCCCACAGCAGGCGTACCCCACCCGCCCCGCTTCATGCCCCGCTCGAATGGAATCGGCTCCGCGCGATGCGGCGTCGCCTCCATCAGTGCCAGGGCCAGTTCCTCATCCGTAGACGTCAGGTAACCGTCCTCGTTCAGGTTGCCGACCACGAGGTCCGCGGCCAGTCGCACCTGCGGCGCCAGTGGCATCGATCCCAGTTGCCAGCCCAGATGATCGGCCAAGGTGCTCGGCGCGGAGAGAAAATTGTCAAACGAGGGCCGCTCGATGTCTTCGAAGTTCGACGCTGTCTTGAACCCCGGATCCAGGTAATCCTGGAAGTAGCTGCCGAAGTCGATCTCGTCGAACGGGTCTTTCTCTGTCTTCTCCGGCGCGACGTTCTCCGCAGCCGATTGCTCCAGCGTCGCCTCGCGGTCGCGCATCTCCTCCAGCGTGATCCCGGACTCCTCAATCTCTTCAAGCACCGGGTTCTCCACCACCTCGGCATTGATCATCTCCTTCAGCTCAAGCTTGTTCAGCGCCAGCACGCTGACCATCTGCACCAGCCCGGGCGTCAGCACCTGCCGTTGGGAGACCTTTAGATTGAGCTTCGGATGCAGCACTCCTCGCGACCTCTCTCGTCCTTCCTTGAATGCTCCGCGTGCGTTGGGAAGAGGGTCATGGGTCGGGCAGGCCCCCTGCCTTCGCTGTTGCTGGATGACGTGGCCTCAGTCTACAACTCCACGGCCAAATCTGTGCAGCACAACGCAATCTCCGCCACGCGGAGCCTATACAACGGGTGTATACCCCGAACGTAACCGTGCGCAATAACACCTTCGGGCTTTGCGTCTGCCGATGCAGGGCTTGAGTGCGTCGCGGTCCTGGGCTAATCCATTAATCCATCGAAAACTTTTCGCCCAGATAGATCCGCCGCACCTCTGGATTGCGCCCCAGCTCCCCCGGCGTTCCCGCAAAGAGTATCTTCCCATCGCTGATGATGTATGCGCGGTCAGTCACCGACAGCGTCTCGCGCACATTGTGGTCCGTGATCAGCACGCCGATCCCGTTCATCTTCAGGTCGAAGATGATCTCCTGCAGTTCCAGGACGGCGATCGGGTCTATCCCTGAGAACGGCTCATCCAGCAGGATGAACTTTGGCTCGATCGCCAGACAGCGCGCAATCTCAACCCTGCGCCGCTCGCCCCCGCTCAACGCATACCCCAGCGTCTTGCGCACATGGCCCAGGTTCAGTTGCTCAATCAGCTTCTCGGTCCGTGTGCGCCGGCTCTCCCGGCTCAACTGCTGCGCCTCCAGCACCGCCTGGATGTTCTCCTCTACCGTCAGCTTGCGGAAGACGCTTGGCTCCTGCGGCAGATAGCTGATGCCATGCTCCCGCGCGCGCAGGTACATCGGCAGCCGCGTGATCTCGTCGCCCTCCACCAGCACGCGCCCCGCGTCCGGCCGCACCAGTCCGACGATCATGTAGAAGCACGTCGTCTTGCCCGCGCCGTTCGGCCCCAGCAGGCCCACCACCTCGCCCTGCGCAATCCGCATGCTCACACCGCGGACCACCTGCCGCACGCCGTACGCTTTGCAAATCTCTTCGGTCGCCAGCGTGCGCACCGATGGAATCAGCGAGATGTCAACACCCGTGTCTCGCCTCTCGTACAGCGTCCGGCCCGTTCTGTCGTCAATTCCCATATTGGACCTGCCCCGAAAATACTGCCTCACCGCCTGGGCTTTTCCCTCTTTGCATCGGCCTGCACTTCGGTATGCACCCCGTCCAGCGGAACTCCCAACGGTCCTCCGGGGACCGAGTTCAGCACCTCTACAGTATCGCCGCCGGGGTCCCCGCATGCACGATGAAATTCCAGGGCGGCACCCGTCGTCACATTGCCCCGAGCGTCTCGTGCCTTCGGTGGGTTCTTGCCGTCCCCGGTCAGCAACAGACTCTCGTCGGCTGCCGTATATACCAATCGTTCGCCGCTTGCTCGCAGCCCCGGCCGGTCCATTGCAATCTGTCCGCTCGCCACAATGCGGTCCACATCACCCGCAAGCACAGGCCCACTCTGCCCAGCATCCGCTTTGGCTACGCTCTTCGGTTCTTTCAGATAAACCGCGCCAGCATTTGCGCGCACCGTACCGTCTGCCATCTCGGCGCGAAAGCCATCGGTAAAATCCACTTCGTGCAGCGCATCGGAATACGCCAACCCTCCACTGGTCACCCGCACCACCTGGCTCTGCACCTGCTGCGTAGCGGGCTTTGCCTTGCCCGCGCGCGCATTCGTCGCGCATGGCTGCGCCGAGCCTGCGGCCGCCCCAGAATGACTTGCGGCCCCACCGGTCCCGTTCGCGTTCATCAATACTGTGTGCACTTGCCCCGTGTTTGCAGGGGCCCCGTTCTCGCCATGAGCCACCAGCCGCTTCGGTGTCCGTCCCACCTCGATCAGCGGCGCCTGCACCTGTGACCCTCCCTGCCACATTCTCACTGGCGCGCCGTGAAATGTAACCACGCCGGTTGCATGGTCCACATCGGCGCGCTCTGCCAGGACATGCATCGGCTCAATGCTTTTCCCGGACGCGCTCGCCGCCTCCGTATACTCTGCTTTTACGTCGCCGATCGCCTGGGCGTTCCCAGTCGCGTGCTCCAGGACCACC
>DATCBR010000025.1:0-2420 GCA_036511765.1 Acidobacteriaceae bacterium
GCTATGCCCAACCTCGCGGTCGGTCTCGACACCGCCAATCTCATCCTTTATGGCAAGGCGAACCCGGTCGACGCCGTAGATATCCTCGGCCCGCACATCCGCAGCATCCACGCCAAGGACGGCCGCTGGCCCACCGACCCCAGCAAGCTCGGCGAAGAGGTTCTTATCGGCAAAGGGCTGGTCAACTTCAAAGAGGTCTTCACCAAACTCCATCGCCTGGGCTACGCTGGGGCCGTTACCATTGAGCGCGAAACCTCCGGTCCGCAACAGATCGCAGACGTCCGACAGGAAAAGGTCTACCTGGAAAACATCCTCCGCGATGTTCTTGCGTGACTTCTTCGTCCATCCAGACTGTCTCCACAGCACCACGCTAAAGCGAGGTCAAATGAATCGTCGCCAGTTTCTCCAGACAGGGTCCGCAGCCGCCTCGAGCCTTCTGCTTTTGAAGCCCAGCACCGCTTTCGGGTACCAGGCAAACTCCGCCGTCCGTCTCGGTCTGCTTGGCTGCGGCTCTCGCGGCACTGCCGTCTCGACGTCGTTCTCGCAGAACACGACCGCGCAGGTGGTAGCGCTCGCCGATCTCTTTCCCGATCAGCTTGCCGCTGGTCGCAGGCACTTTGATCAGCTCAACGCGACGCTGGGTCGGCAGCCCATCAATAGCAAGCTGCTCTTCCAAGGCCCCCGGGCCTTCGAGCAACTCGCCGCCTCGCCCGACATCGACCTGATCCAGATCTCCACGCCGCCCTACTTCCACGTCCAGCATCTAGATGTGATGTCTCAATAGGTTGTCCATTCGATCCGGATCATAGAAGCTGATTGTGCGAACAAGAAGCAACTGTGAGGAGAGACCGAATGGACAGTCATAAGAATGCCCGACTGACGGCGCGAAGTCGAGAGCTGCTGGCGCTCAAGGTAGTGCAACAAGGGGTGACGCTGAAGCTGGCCGCGGCCAGCTTCAGCGTCACCGAGAAGACGGCAGCCAAGTGGGTCAGGCGCTATCGGGAGCTGGGTGTAGCCGGTCTTGCCGACCGCAGTTCGCGCCCGCATCGGCTGTACCGTCTTACCGCCAGCGACCGGATCGAGCATGTGGAAGCCTTGCGGCGGCAGCGTTGGACAGGCCATCGCATCGCTCGGCAGACCGGCCTGAGCCGTGCCACGGTCAGCCGCATCCTACGCCGGCTCAAGCTCAACCGCATCCGCGATCTGGAGCCGGCGCCGCCGATACAGCGCTACGAACATGCCGCGCCCGGCGACCTGCTGCACCTCGACATCAAGAAGCTGGCACGCATCGAACGTCCCTCGCACCGCGTCACCGGCAACCGCAGTCACACCGTCAAGGGTATCGGCTGGGAGTACGTCCACGTCGCCATCGACGACCACTCGCGCATCGCCACCTCGGGCATCTACCCTGACCAGAAGCGCTCTTCGGTGGTCGCCGCGCTGCACGCCACCATCGCCTGGTATGGCCGGCTCGGCATCCGCTTCAAGGCCGTGCTCACCGACAACGGGCCGTCCTATCGCTCGCTCCAGTTCGCCCAGGCATGCCGCCAGTTGGGCCTCAAGCAGCGCTTCACCCGACCCTACACACCGCGCACCAACGGCAAGGCCGAACGCTTCATCCAGACCGCCCTCAGAGAGTGGGCTTACGCACGCTCCTACGACAACTCCGACCAGCGCTCCCAACTATTACACTCATGGCTGCACGACTACAACTGGCACCGTCCCCACGCCAGCCTCAACCACCAACCCCCCATCAGCCGCTCCCGCTTCGATCGGAATAACCTGTTGAGCCTCCACAGCTAGTGAATGGAGGCTTCGAAGCCGGCGAAGCGGCGCTCCAGTTCGAATTCCTGCGAGGCCTTTTCGTTCGTATTCAGGAAGTCCGAGCACTGGCCGCTGAGTCGCGTGCGTTCGGAGACGAAGGCGGGGCAGCCTGCCTTCTTTGCAGTGAAGTCGTCGGTGCGCTGCCAGAGGCTTTCGCCGTGGAGAAAGGAGTGTTCGAGCGAGGTGCGGGCGGAGCGCTTGAGGTCAAGGTAGGTGAGGCTCTGCTCGTCGGCGGCGCGGACGTACTCGTGGGTGAGGTCGATGCGGGAGACGCCTTCATCGTCGGTGGAGAGGGCCCAGGGAACGTGGACGGCCATGTAGGCGTGGAGCGGGTGGTCCTTGCCCTTGATGCCGAGGATGCCGGCGTTGGAGGTGAGGTTGATCTCGACCATGATGTGCTGGTCGGCCATCTGTTTAAGGAGGGCTTCTGGATGATCTTCGTGGAGGACGTCGACGCCGTGACCGATGCGGTTCGCGTGGCCGAGATCGACGGCCTCGCGGATGTGGAAGATGAGGCCGGCGGGCGGGACCATGCCGGGCGCGAGTTCGCCGGCATGCAGCGTGATGTGGACCTTGGGGTAGACGGAGTGCAGGTA
>DATCBR010000026.1:0-3925 GCA_036511765.1 Acidobacteriaceae bacterium
GAAGATGACCCCTGCTCCGCCGTTGAACACCGTCTTTGGAAGATACGACGGGTTATACGCGAAGCTGAAGCGCGGCGAGAAGTCCTTACGGTTCGGCTGGAAGAGCGGTGCGGCATTGTTGGCCTTGCCGCCAAGGTTATACGTGATGAACGGGACTGTCGCGGCCCCGGAATTCCCCGCAGCGCTCTGCTTTACGCGGTCCGCAAAGTAGGTATCGAAGTCGAAGTTCTGGATCGACTCCAGGCCACTGGTCTCATAGGGCACGCTGTAGTACTGGTAGTTCACGCCATAGGTCAGCGTCAGCGCTTTATTCGCCTTCCACGTATCGCCAAAGTAAAGCTCTGTTTGGTAGTAGCGATACCGGCGGACGTGACCGCTGCCGGCAGGATACGCGACGCCGGCATTGTTGTAGTTGTAATTCGTGGTCACATCGGCAATGTGTCCCAGCGCCAATGCGAACGCATTGTCATAGAGGAACGGCGCCGTCGTGCCGCCGCGGATCGGATTCGACACATACCCGTTCGCCACGGTCGGCCGCACCGAAGGGTCCAAGCCCGGCAACCCCGATCCAAGACCCAGGCCAAGAAAATTGAAGTCCAGCTTCTGCTCACTCTCAGTCTTGATGAACTTGAATGACCCACCGAAGCCCAGACTGTGCGCTCCCTTCAGCCAGTTGAAGTCGTCGCGCACCACTGGTATCGGCAGCCGCCGTTTCTGCGTCTCCTGCTCGTTATACGGGTTGCCCAAAAAGGTCGCGTTGGTCAGCGCGCCAAATGCCAGCACCGTAGTTCCTGTTGGCGCATAGTTGGCGGGAAAGTTGAACTTCTCGATCGTATCGCCGTAAGAGAACTGGTTGATCTTGGTCGAGCCGATCGTCCAGGTGTGGCCCAGAACGTAGTCGTAGCTGCGATCATGGATTGGATTGCCGGCAACCGGGTCGGCAGGCAGAACCTGGGGAAATTCGATCGCATCTTCACGGTTCATTCCAAACTTGGCGAAAAACTTCATTGTTGGGTTGATGGTGTAATCGAATCGCGCAACGTAGTTGGTTTCATCGTCAGGCTTCGGCGCATTGAATCGATAGCCCTGGGTGTTGATGCCGTCGCCTGCGGTTGGATCGTTCGGTGCCGGATAGCGCGAGTTCAGAAAGCTCTGCACCACGCTGCTGAATCCGATTCCCGCTGGGTCCAGGGCCTTCACCTGAGCCGGCGTCAGCGTGCCAATGCACTGCGGAGTCGTATTCAACCGGCTGGTGAACGAGCAGCCTCCGCTGCCATTCGAGGCATTTGCCAGAATGTAGGAGATGTTGCCGCCGGCAAAGGACTTCGTCGGCACAATCGTCTCCACGGAGGTTGAATGGGCCAGCCGCAGATCGAAGAAATTGAAAAAGAAGAAAGCCTTGTCCTTCTTGATCGGTCCGCCGATATTGCCGCCAAACTGGTTGCGCACGTAGTGGGCCAGAGACACGCCGTCGCGATCGTTGAACCAGTCGTTTGCAACCGTCGATGTGTCCCGGTGGTAGAGGTTGACGTTGCCGTGCCAGCTATTCGTGCCGCTCTTCGTTACAAGCTGAAACTGTCCGCCGCCACCTGGTCCGGCGGAGGCCAACTGCCCTGCAACTGTCCCCCGGAACTCCTGCACGGAATCCACAGGAGCATCCGCAACAAGCAGGAACGATTGCCCTGTCGAAATGTCATTGACATCCAGACCGTCCACCGTTACATACGTCTGGTCGGTACGCGCGCCCGTGATGGAATACTCGCCATCCGGGTCCTTCGTGATACCAGGCTGCAGTGCAAACAGGCTCGCCGGCGTGTTTCGTACCTGTATCGGCAGCTGGTCCAGCAGCTTCACGTCGAAGTTGTTGCCGATCGTCGCATCCGTCGTATTCAGCGTCACCTCGGAGTTCGCGGCAGAAACTTCAACCTCCGTAGTCACCGCTCCCGGCTTCAGCGTGGCATTCTGCGTCCGCGTCGTCGCGACCGTTAGATACACGTCATTCACCACCACCTGCCCAAACCCGGCCATCTTGAAGGTGAGCTTGTAGCCCGGCCCAGGCGTCACATTCACAATCCTGTAAGAGCCTAGAGAATTTGTCTTCCCGGAATACGCGGCCCGCGTCGTCGTATTCACCAGCGTCACCTCCGCTCCTGCAATCACCGCGCCGTTCGTGTCGCTCACAACTCCGGTTACGGCGGAGGCATCCTGCGCATGCAAAGCGGATACCGCAAAAAACGCCGCAAACAGGATGGACAAAACACACACGAAAAACCGTCTCATTGCATCTCCTTTAAAGCAGCCTTAAGAATCGCCTCCATTCCCCACCCGCGGGAATGACACTTTAGTCCCAATACCTCTGGTTAGCGCCAGCCCGATAGTCCTTCTCTGTGGGGCAGACAACGTTACCTGCAATCGGATTACCATGGTGCCCTGCTCACGTCTCAGAGCTAACTTGCTGTGTCTAAAATGGATAGGCGACAACTTCCATGTTCCCTATGTCTTCAGTTAGGTACAATATCCCACAAGCCATAGGTTACCTGCCTCCGTTCCCTTTACTCTCTTGATACCCTCACTCCTGTGAAGCTCCTCCTCGCCTCCATCTCCGCCGCTCGCACCCGCTCCAAAGCCGGCCCCTCAGACACCCTCACCACCGAATACCTCACCCGCTCTACCCGCTATACCCCGGCCGAGGCGAAGACCTTTGCCTCTGAGGCCGCACTCCTCACCTGGCTCGATCGCCAAGCCGCCCGCACCGCCCCCGCGCTCATCCTCTGCGACAGCCGCGGCGGCCAGCTCACCAGCGAAGACTTCGCCTCGCGCCTCGGCCGTCTACGCGATACCGGCACCCAGCTCATCGTCCTCGCCATCGGCCCGGCCGATGGATGGTCTCCCGCCGCGCACGCCCGCGCCACGCTCGTCCTCGCCTTCGGACGCATCACACTGCCCCACGAACTTGCCCGCGTCGTCCTCGCCGAGCAGATCTACCGCGCCCTCACCATCCTCGCCGGCCACCCTTACCACTCCGGCCACTGACGCGGCTAACGGTTGTTTGTCATTCCGCAGCGTTCGATCCGGCACTCCCGGCGTCCGACGCAAAGGAATCTGCTTCTCGGCTCTCCAGCGGGGCGCCCATCCAAGCTTCGCTTGGGTGGGATTGAGCCAACATCTATAACTGAAGACATGTCCGATTCCGAATCTCCCCGCCGCGGCCTCATCCTCATCAACACCGGCCCCGGCAAGGGCAAGACCACCGCCGCGCTCGGCACCGCGTTCCGCGCCGCCGGCAACGGCATGCGCGTCCTCTTCCTGCAATTCCTCAAAGGCTCATGGCACTACGGCGAACTCGACGCCGCCGAAACCCTCAACGCCGCCCTCACGCCGGGTGGCCCATCCTTTCCGGCTTCAGCGGAAAGGGTGGGTTCCTCCACTCCTGCAGAGCAGAACTCTTCTGCTGAGGCGGCTGCCGCACATCTCGAAGCAATCGGGGGGCGGAGTAGCAGCGGGCTTCAGCCCGCTGAACAGCCGCACGCGAACCCCGGGGCTTCAGCCCCGGGTACATCGGGCCTCGAGACCACAGGTACCGGCACGGCCAAAAACTTCGTCATCAAGCAACTCGGCCGCGGCTTCGTCAAAATAGGCGGCGCGGAGACTGACCCCGAAGACATCCGCCTCGTGGAAGCCGCATGGGACGAGGCTGCCGCCGCCATCCTCTCCGGCGAGTGGGACCTCGTCGTCCTCGACGAGATCAATTACGCCATCGGCTACAAGATGCTCGCCCCCGAACGCGTCGCCGATGTCCTCCGTCGCAAGCCCGAGATGACGCACGTCATCCTTACCGGCCGCAACGCCCACTCGCTTCTCGTCGAGCTCGCCGATACCGTCACCGAGATGCGCGAAGTTAAGCATGCCTACCAGAAAGGCATCC
>DATCBR010000027.1:0-5599 GCA_036511765.1 Acidobacteriaceae bacterium
GGCTCGTGGTAGTAGTGCATGACCTTGGGCAGGTCTTCGCCGCGTATGTCGAGATAGTTGGGCAGGTCATAGTAGCCGGTGGCGACGACGAGCTTGCGCGCGCGGTGGGTCGTGTTTCGGCTGAACCTGTCTACGGTGTGGACGGAGAAGTCGCCGTCCGATCCTGCAACGCGCTCGACGGTCTCGTACTGGCGGATGTTGAGGGCGTAGTGCTCGGCGACCTTGCGGTAGTATTCGAGGGCCTCGGAGCGTGTGGGTTTCTGGTTGGGGCTGGAGAAGGGCATGTCGCCGATCTCAAGCAACTCCGGCGTGGTGAAGAAGGTCATGTGCGCCGGGTAGTGGAAGAGCGAGTTGCAGAGGCAGCCCTTGTCGACGAGCACGACGCGGAAGCCGGCGCGCTGCGCATCGATGGCGCAGGCGAGGCCGGTGGGGCCGGCGCCGATGACGAGGAGGTCGGAAATATCCGTGTGGCTTGCGCGGATGTCTGGTGGCGCGGCGGGCATGAGGTGATTCTAGCTGGGGCGAGTTGTTCGTTGTTCGTTGATAGAGAAAAGCAGATTCCTTCGCATTCGACTGGCGTCGAACGCTGCGGAATGACAAAGGATCAATGCGGGGCTTCCTCGACTCGCGTTTCAGCTCGCACGGGGTGACGACTTCATTGGCCGGCTGAGGTCTGACGCCAGCGGGTACTCTGCTGCTTTCCATTTCCACCCGCGCGCGTACTCACGCTCGCGCGTGAATGGGACGCCGCCCCGCTACTTCTACTGGGGTTGGATCTGGGCGAAGAGAGGCGTGAGGTGGACGTGGATGGGAGTACCCGGGACTTCGAGGCGCTCGGCAGCGATCCAGCCGGCGGAGGTGCACATGCGGCCGCTGCGTGTACCGGGATCGATGAGCCAGATGGTCGGGACGCCCATGCGGAGGTAGTCGTCGCAGCGCTCCTGAAGTTCGGAGTAGGTGTCGTCGGGTGAGAGTATTTCAACGATAAGCAGAGGCGGATCGGTCAGAACGTCGGGCTGCCGGCCGGCATGCAAGACGACGAGATCGGGGATGCGGATGCGGTTCGGCGAAACCCGCATACGCTGTTCGGTGCTGCTGACGATGTTCCAGATTGCCTCATGTTGGTAGAACCATGCGGCAAGAACCAGCTGCAGTCGTGCGTGCTCCCATTTGCCCACGTTGCGCTCCCGCAGCTCTCCGTCGATGTACTCCCGGTCAGGGCGGTACGTCGTGCGCAGGTACTCGGACACCGGCAGTTGGACCGCGGTCGCCATGGGGGTAGTGTACTCCGGCGCGCAATGCGGCAGCCAAGAACAAATGCGGGGATTCTTCGCCTACGGCTCAGAATGACAAAGCCAAGACAAAAACAGAGATTCTGGACACGCGCGATGCGCGGTCCAGAATGACGTCTGTGGAGGGTGTTGTTTAGAGTTCGACGAGTTTGTGGGCGATGGCGAAGAGCGCGAGTTCGAGGCGTGTGGAGACGCCGGTCTTGTCGAATACGTTGGAGAGGTGGCGCTTGACGGTTTCCTCCGAGATGGAGAACTGTGTGGCGACGTCGCGGTTGGAGCAGCCCTCGACGATGCAGGTGACGACTTCGAGCTCGCGCGGGGTGAGGCCGTAGGTCTTGCGCTCGGGAACGGCGGCGGCCTTGGCCATCAGCTCCTGAAGGGCCTTGAGAAGATTGGCGACGCGCTCGCCGCCGATCCAGTAGTCGCCCTGAACGACGGCACGGAGGGCCTGGCCGAGGTCGCCGGCGACGGAGTCCTTGAGGACGATGCCGCGGGCGCCGATCTGCAGCGCCTCGATCACCTGCTGGGTGGAGATGGTGCTGGTGAGCAGGACGATTTTGACGCGCGGCGACTTGGTCATGATGGCGCGCATGGCCTCGATGCCGGGCAGGCGCGGCATGGCCACGTCGAGAAGAAGGATGTCGGGCTCAAGCTCGAGCGTCTGCGTAACGGCGACGTCGCCGTCCTCGGCCTCGCCGACGACTTCGAAGCCGGGTTCGTTCATCAGCATGTTCTTGACACCGAAGCGGACGACGGGATGATCGTCGGCGACAACGATACGAATGTTTGCCACGGCCGCTGCGGGTGCGGCGTTTTTCCTGGTTGCGGTCTGGCTCATTTCGGCTCCTCGGACAACTGCCGGGTATCTTCGCGCGGACGCATGCACTGCTGCCGGGTTAGGCGCGTGCACCCAGCATACGCTCCAGCCGGTCACAGGCGTTGGACAGCTCATCTAAAGAGTTAACGGCGCTGCCGGCGAGGCCGGGGCCATCCTGCTCGAGGGTTGTGGCGAGGCGATGCAGCTCCGCTGCGCCGAGCATGCCGCAACTGCCCTTGATGGTGTGGGCCTGACGCATGAACTGCACAGGATCGTGCGCGGCGGCGAGCGCACGCATGGAGGCGATGCGGACAC
The DNA here is from genome assembly GCA_036511765.1 of Acidobacteriaceae bacterium. Classification (GTDB taxonomy): domain Bacteria; phylum Acidobacteriota; class Terriglobia; order Terriglobales; family Acidobacteriaceae; genus Edaphobacter. The sequence goes on from DATCBR010000027.1 coordinate 2,425, forward strand.
GCGCGTCGTCAACGCACATGGCATACATCTCCTTGAGCTGGGGCGCGGGCATGGAGAGGGCAAGCTGGCTGTAAATGGCTTCGTCGAGGACAGGCGCGTCGCCGCTGTGCGAAAGCGGGGCGGGAGGCGTGGAAGAGACAGGCGCGGCGTTCATCCTGAGGTTGGATGCCGGTTGTTCGGCGGAGGCGGCGAGAGAATCAAGTACCGCAATACGCTGGCTGACGGAAATGGGACGGGCGGTCTTTGCGATTTTCTTTGGTGCTTCTGAGGCCCTTTGCAGCAGGGCCATGATCTCGGCCGCTCCGAATGGCTTGAGCAGGAAGCCGTCGTAGCGGGCGAGTACCGCAGCGGAGGGGCGGCTGCCGCTCATGGCCAGCAGCAGTGTGCTGCGGCCGCAGGCGCGGCGGAGTCGGCCGGCGAGCTGGCCGGGAGTGGAGCCGGGCATCTGCATGTCCGTAAGGATGAGGGCGGGGGAGGGAGTGGATTGCAGCAGTGCCAGCGCGGCGTCCCCGGACTCCGCGGCGGAGACGATGCAGCCTTCGGCCTCAAGCAGCACACTGAGCAGGTCGCGGCTCATCTCGTCGTCGTCGATGAGGAGCACGCGGGTTGGAAGCTGCGGCGGCATGGCTGCGCAAAGAGTATCAGGAGCTGAGACGAGCAAAAACGTAAGTGGGATCTCTTCCCGCCAGCGGCATCGATCGACTAGAGTGGTGCGCATGGCAGAGGAACGCGATCCGGCGCATGAATCCGGGTGGGAAGATTCTTCGGCGCGCACGGCACTGGAGGCGCGCGTGGCGCGGCTGGAACAGGCGCTGGCCGCGCTGGAGCGGCAGATCGGCGTGGGGGCGGCACCGCGTGAGGTCCGCGTCGAGCGTGAAGTGACGCGCGTCGAAGTGGTTGCGGCTGCGCCTGTGGTTTCCGGGGCGCCACCACCGCCACCCATGCCGGCGAAGTTCGAGGTGCGCGTTCTGGAGTTCGCCTCGGCCGCACCGCGCCGGGAGAGCTCCTCTGCATCGCTGGAGAGCCGGATTGGGGGACAGCTTCTCAACCGCATTGCGATTGTCGCGTTGCTGCTTGGCGCGGCCGTAGGGCTGAAGCTGGCAGTGGACCGCGGATGGCTGGGGCCGGTGGCGCGCGTGGCGATCGGGCTGCTCGCGGGCGCGGGACTGGTGCTGTGGTCGGAGCGGTTTCGCGCAAAAGGATTCGCAGCGTTCAGCTATTCGCTGAAGGCGGTGGGGTCTGGCGTGCTGTATCTGTCGCTGTGGGCGGCGTTCCGGCTGTTCGAGCATCCGCTGATCTCTGCACCGGTGGCGCTGGCGCTGATGATCTGTGTGACGGCGTGGAACGCGTTCATGGCGTGGGCGCAGGACTCCGAGCTGCTGGCGGCGTATGCGATTGCCGGCGGCTTTGCGACTCCGATGCTGCTTTCAACAGGCGGCAACCACGAGATATTTCTCTTCACGTATGTGCTGGCGATCGACATTGCGGCGGTGGCGCTGGTGCGGCTGCGCGGATGGCCGCGGCTGTTGCTGGGCGCGTTTCCGCTGACGGCCGGGTACTTCATTGGCTGGTATGTGCAGTTCTGGGCGGCGGAGGAATTGACGGTTACAGCGATTTTCGTCGCGCTGTTTGCGGTGGTGTTTGCGAGCGTGTCACTGGGGCCACGGGCGGCGGATTCAGTGACGGCAGCTTCGCGGGCGCTGAGGCGCTCGACGGTGCTCGAAGATATTTTGCTGCCGCTGGGCAATGCGGCGTTCGCGGCGCTGGCTGGATATTCGGTGTTGAAGGATTTGGGGCATCACGCTCTGCTGCCGTGGCTGATGGTGGCTCTGGCGGCGGTGTATCTGGTGCTGATGCGTGTGTCGCAGACGCAGACCGCGTCGGCGATCCATCTATCGCTGGCGGTGGTATTCCTGACGATTGCGGTCCCGCTGAAGGCGAGTGGCCACTGGATTACGGTGAGCTGGCTGGTGGAGGGGCTGACGCTGATGTGGGTGGCGGCAAGGCTGGCTGCAACGACGGGCGATACAGACCCGGATGATGAGGCGGTACACGCAGCAAATGTTCTGCGACCACTGGCCGCGGCTTCGCTGCTGCTGGGATTCTGTGGCGTATGCGTGCATGCGTTCGGTCTGCTCGATTTCGAGACGGTCTCGATGTGGAACCAGGGAACGGGCACCGCGTTGACGGGGATTGCAGTGTTTGCGGCGGTGGTGTGGCTGGCCATGCGCGCAGCGGCGGCGGCGCGTGATGGGAGTGGTCCGTGGGGAAGCATCGCAACGGGCGCGGTGCTGCTGATCGATGTGATTGCCGCGGTGCTGACGCTGCGCGAATTGGGCGTGTCATGGCGATGGGAGGATGCGCACCCGGCGTTTCGCAGCGCGGATTTTGTGACGGCGCTGATTGGCCTGGCGGTGTTTGCAGGTGTGATCGCCGTGTCGCTGCGGCTGGGGCGTGAAGATGCGGAGGATGATTTCTGGACGCAATGCGGGGCGCTTTCGACGATCGCATTCAACTTGGTGGCGGTGCTGACCGGCGTGCGCGAGGTGAGCGCGGCGTTTGCTCCAGCCGCAGGTGCTGCGAATATAGATGCGGCGCTGCAGCAGGCGCTGGCGATCTCAGCGTGGCTGATGCTGTACGGCGCGGCGCTGCTGGTGGTGGGCTTCTGGCGGCGATCCAGCTTTCTGCGATGGCAGGCGCTGGCGCTCCTGGCGATCACGATCCTGAAGGCGTTTCTTTATGACATGCGCGACCTGAGCGGCGGATATCGGTTCGTGAGTCTGATTGCGCTGGGCGGGTTGTTGATGGCGGTGAGCTTTGCATATCAGAAGGACTGGCTGAACCTGCGGGGCGGCAGTGCGGTGCGAGCCGGGGATGCCGAGGGCAGGGCCGAGGTACCCGCACCTCCCGGTGACGAGCCGGCTGCGGATGGCGGCCCGGGAGCAGCGCAATGAAAGCTGCTGCACTGATGGCCGCGGCGATGCTGTTGCAGGGGGCTGCCGCAGATCCACCGCCGGTGGCGCGGCCGAACTATATGCGGTACATGCGCTCCCTCAACGTTTCACCGGGGACGGGGCAGGCGTGCGCTGTGCTGGACGCCGCGATCTATCCGCACGCGGCGCCGTCGCTGCTGGACGTGCGCATCTTTCCAATTGCCGCGGGCGCTCCGCTTCAA
>DATCBR010000028.1:0-6030 GCA_036511765.1 Acidobacteriaceae bacterium
CCCGCCGAACGGCGGCCCAGCGGACACGACCGCGACGAAGTGGATCGAGACGCGCGCCAATGAGCTGATCGCGGCGAAGCTGAATGGCGTGAGGCGCGTGCACTATGCGCGGGCGCTGACGGCTTCGACCACGCACAACCATGACTTCATCTCGGCGTACGTGGGCGACCTGGGCAACGTGATCGACTTTGCCCCGCTGAAGAGGACGGCGCTGAAGCTGGCGGTCGATCCGCTGGGCGGCGCGGGCGTCGACTACTGGCCGCGCATCGCGGAGATGTATCTGCCGCAGTTGCAGGTCCTGAATCCATACGTCGATCCGACGTTTCGGTTCATGACGCTGGACTGGGACGGGCGCATCCGCATGGACTGCTCCAGCCCGAATGCGATGGCGAGCATGATCGCGAACAAGGACCGCTTCGACGTGGCGTGGGCGTGCGACACGGACCACGACCGGCACGGCATCGTGACGCGTGCAACACGAACCACGACGGGGGGCCTGCTGAATCCGAACCACTACCTGGCGGTGGCGATCCAGTACCTGTTCACGCACCGGCCGGAGTGGTCGGCGAAGGTGGGGATCGGCAAGACGCTGGTGTCGTCGTCCATCATCGATCGCGTGGCGAAGGGGCTGAATCGCCCGATGCTGGAGGTGCCGGTGGGCTTCAAGTGGTTTGTCGATGGGCTGATCGACGGGAGCCTCGGGTTCGTGGGCGAGGAGTCGGCGGGCGCGAGCTTCCTGCGGCGCGACGGCACAGTGTGGACGACGGACAAGGACGGACTCATCATGGGCCTGCTGGCGGCGGAGATGACAGCCGTGACAGGCAAGGACCCCGGCGAGCTGTACGCGGATCTGACAGCGAGGTACGGCGCGCCGGTCTACCAGCGCATCGATGCCGCAGCAACGAAGGCCCAGAAGGCGAAGCTGGGCAAGCTCTCGCCCGCGCAGGTGACGGCGAAGACGCTGGCCGGCGAGCCGATCACCGCGGTGCTGACGGAGGCTCCGGGGAACCACGCTCCGGGCATATCCATGCCAATCGGGGGCCTGAAGGTGACGACGGAGAACGGCTGGTTCGCGGCGCGGCCTTCGGGCACGGAGGACGTGTACAAGATCTACGCGGAGAGCTTCCTCGGGGATGAGCACCTGAAGCGGATCCAGGAGGAGGCGCAGGCGTTGGTGAACGCGGCGATCTCATAACGGGCCTTATCCCCCCCCCTCCCTATGTGATCCGGTAAGCCGCTGAAATAAAGCGGCTTGCAAATGTATGTCGCGGAAATGGTGCAGTCTGGCACTGAAAACAAAGCGGTTGCGAGGCAATGTCGGGACAGGGTCTAAGGGGCGAAGTTCAAGGTTCTAGTGCAAGGTTAGGTTCAAGGCGAACCCTCGGCGCGGTCTTTTACTGACATTTAGAAAATAGAAAAGGCCCGGCGCTGTGCCGGGCCTGCTGTTTTGCTTACTACCTTCTATTTTACCAAGCCGAGTGAAACTACTCTGCCAAGTATATTGTCTGGTGGGTCAGTGAGTTAGGTGGTTTGGGGGGTTGACAAGAGTTTTGCCAGGCTCGATTGTGTTGCTGAATGCGGCGATTGTAGAGGTTCAAAGTGCCAATAGCTCTTCGGTTGATCCTTAGCTCTGTTCTAATGCTGATTCCAGTTGGTGCGTCCGCGCAATCTGGCTGCTCCCAAGCAGATATAACGACAGAGGCAATGCTGCCGCTCGGATTGCAGACCAAGTTACTCAAACACAAGATCGCGGATAACGATGTCGAACTCGAGGCGCCTGCTGACGTAGGGCGAGATATTGTCATGCTTCGCAAGACCTTAGATATTGCTACGCAAGCGTTCTTCCGTTGTGAAGCTAAGAGCGAGTCGGGGCCAGCATCCTTGAAATCTGGACTGGCGACGTTTCTCCATGCAGACAGGTCGAAGCGTGCTGAGATTAGCGATGAAGTCTACGGCGCAAATCTAACAGTTGAGGTAGAGAATGCCAAAGGCCTTCGGGATTCCGTCTTCGTCGTCCTGACCTTTGGTATCGAATGCGGCGATGACAGTCTGCTACTTCTCTTCACCAGAGATGGCGAGCATTGGAGAGAAAGATTGCATTGGTACGCCGACAAGTACACCGCACCATCCGACGCATTCGGCGATTTCTTGCTCTACACCGCCGCACCTGGACCAAATAACGAGCCTGTAGTAGCGGTCGCTCACGGCACGCCATGGTGCACCTCGCGTTATAGCGGGTTCAAGTTCGATCTCATCAAGCCCGGCGATGCCGGCTCGCCTCAAAAAGTCCTCGCATCAAGTCAAAATGCATACAGCAGAGGAGATACTACGCCAACACTCAAGCCATATTCTGAAGGAGTAACTCTTCGGCTCGATTCCAGCTCTGCCGATCTGGAAGGCGTCTTTACTTATCTTGGAGTTTTTCGGTATCGAACAATCGATGGGGGACTTGTGCGCCTGCCTGTAGCGGGAAACGTTAGGGACTTCGTTGATAGTTGGCTCGCAGAATCGTGGGATGTTGCCGCGAAATGGTCCGCCGATCCGAATGCGAATTTGAAAGCGGCGCATGAGAGGTTTGCCTATCACGGGGATGCTAACAAGGATGTTCCGCGTATTAATTTCGGCCCGGTGCGCGCGTGTTTCTCAAGCACAAGCCATTTCCAAACTGAGATTGATCTCACAGACATGCATAACGTCGGCGGTAAACCAGAGGAGTTCACCCTTCCGCCTATGTACGCCCACGTGCGGCAGAATTCTGACTCATTCACTATGCTGTCGGTCAACGAAAAGCCCGATGCGAACTGCACCGGGCCTTCCCTGATGAAGAAGGCGAAATGATAACTCATAGGTCGGGCCTACAGCCCTCTGGATGCTGTTTATTGCAGCATACCTAGGCCTTCGGCCTAGGCTAATATATCGTCGCGCCGTTGGCGCTCACATTTTTCCGGTTCGACGCAAGTGGCGAAACGAAATTAAGGTTTACGAATTTCCCAAAACGTGACCTCAGGGGCTAAAGCCGCGTCCATATTTTGCGGCATTTACGGCATCCTTCGACGCCGCTCAGGACAGGCTCTGAAGCTGTGCCCTTAAGCAGAACCGCTTATTTCAAAAACCCGTTAATGTTTCGCTGGGGCTAAAGCCCCGCGTGATTTGCGCCAGCGATGCCGGGACTAAAGTCCCGGCCTATCTCAGAAGCAAAGGCAAATACGGAGCAGCAAAGGCAAATACGGAGATTCTGGAGCGCAAAGGGCGCGCTCCAGAATGACGAATAAAAGCGAATGCGGGGGTCCCTCGACTTCGGCGCTGACGCGCCTTCGCTCGGGATGACGGCATCTTGAAAGATCGTTTCTCTATCGCAACCATCGCGCTGTCGTGCTATTTCGCTGCGAGTGGGTTCTTCAGGAACTTGTCCGTGGTGAGGGCGCGCGGGGTGAAGCGGGCGGAGTAGATGGCGCCTTTGTACCAGCCGATGAGGTTGATGCGGACGCCGGCGGAGGAGTGGCCGGGGCGCTGGGCGGGGATGGTGAGTGGGCCTTCGGTCTGCAATTCGTCGTTGACGTAGTTGTGGAGTATCTGGCCGTCGTAGACGGCGGTGACGCGGTACCAGGGGCCGAAGGGATACTTCTTGTCGCAGTTGAGCAGGGCGCGCGACTGGTCACCGACGGCGGCGAAGCTGTCCAGACACCACTTGGGCGTTCCGTCGGCGTCGGGGCGGATGCGGATCTCGAAGAGCATGCGCTCGTTGGCGGCGTCCTGCCCGGTGGCGGGATCGGTGGACTGGAGATGGAAGACTCGCTGCTCGGGCTTGCCGTCGGGGTCGGGGCGGAAGACCATCTCCCAGGTCCAGGTGGCAGCGCCGGCGAGGGGATGGACATCGACGAAGAGGGCCGAGTCGATGCCGTTAAAGGCGACGGCTTTGCCTTTGGGCGTGTCGATGAGCTGCGGCGTGCCGACAATTTTGGTGGGGTGGCCGCCGAGCGAGGCGAGATTGTCAAAGCGCCAGAGTTGCTGCGCGGGTATAGGCAAGGGAACCTGCGTTTGCGGCGCGGGCATGGTCTGCGCGGAGACGGCGGGCGCGGCGGTTTGTGCGCTGACGATGGAAGACGCGCCGAGGGCGAGGAGCAGCGCAACGGCGAGTTGGCGGGCACGGGCGATCCGGTTCTGCATCGGGGGAGCTAGAGGCGAGGGGAGAAGTCGGTGAGCTTGAGGAAGGTGGAGTCGACTTTGGAGACGATGGGGCCCGCGGCCTCGCTGGCGGCGCGGACCTGCTTCCATTCGGGGTCAGCATTGAAGGCGGCCCAGTTGGCGGTGGCGGCCTCGCGGCTGGGGTGGCGGAGGATGTAGAAGAGGGTGCGGTCCTTGAGCGGGTCGTCGGTGGGCACCCAGTAGGCGACGCTGTGCATGTTGTGGCGGTTGAAGATGGTGATGGTGTGCTCGCGGAAGCGGGTCATGAGGGCGTCGAGCTTGCCGTCGGGCGTGTGGTAGACGCGCAGCTCGAATACGGTGTCGGCGTCGACTGCGCCGGCCTGCGCCAATGCCGACATGCTGCCTATGGCCAGGGCGGCAGCCCCGGCCCCTGTGGCCTTCAGTATTTCTCTTCGGTTCATGCAGGACATTCTAGACTGGCTTCCTTAAGTCTGTCACGTGGGTTACGCTTATTTGTCTCCCTGCCATTCAATTGCTGGTTCAAGCCAAACTTCTGGAGTGTTGATGAAGATTCTGGGCGTCATCCTGTTGGTGCTGCTGATTGCGGGCGTGGCGGTGTATGCGGACGGAGCGCGAATGCCGGCGACGCATACGGTCTCCGTGAGCGGAGTGGTGCAGGCTCCGCAGGACAAAGTCTTTGCGCTGATTACGAATGTGAAGAACGGGGACGACTGGCGGCCGGAGGTAAAGTCGGTAACGACGCTGGCGCCGGACCATGGCCGCGACCACTGGGTGGAGCACCTGGCGTACCACCAGTACATGACGTTTCTGGCGGTGGAGACTGTGCCGCCGACGCTGCGACGGGTGAAGCTGGACGATCCCAAGGCGGCGTATGGCGGGACGTGGACGTACGAGCTTTCGCCGGGGCCTTCGGCCGCGAGCACGACGGTGAAGATCACCGAGGATGGATATATCAATCCGCCGCTCTACCGGTTTATGATGGCGCGCGTGATGGGGCCGACGAAGAACCTGGACACGTATATGAAAGACCTGCAGGCCGCGGCGGCCAGGTAAGAATGGCATTCCGCGGAAAGCTCGACTATCTACGCCCAGGCAACGCTTAGGGCGTTGCCCTTGGGCCCCTTGGCTACAGCGCGGTAGAAGCAGCATCCCTGCACGTACTCGGCCTCAAACAGGTCGGTCGAATCCTCTGCCTGCTCGGCCTGCCCCAGGGCCAGCAAGCCATGGGGCGCCATCGAGCGGTGCGCAGCCGTAAGTGCCGCGGTACGCTCCTGCATCGGCAGAAACAGGAGCACGTTCCGCATCATTACCAGATCGAACGCCTCCAGCCCCGCCGTGGGGACGCATACGTCTGCCTCGCGGAACTCGCATATCGAGCGCAGCTCGGGCGCGATCTCCCACTCCTCTTCGTCGCGCACAAAATAACGCACCAGCATCCGCGCCGGCAGTCCGCGGTTGACCTCCGCTCTCCGGTATCGACCGCGCCGGGCGTACTCCACTGCTTCGCCGGCGAGGTCCGTCGCAACAATCGTCACGTCCCATCCGCTCAGCGCAGCCGCAAAATGCTCCCGCAGCAGCATCGCCACGCTGTAGGCCTCCTGCCCGGTCGCGACACCCGCGCACCAGATGCGCAGCCTGCGCTGGCCAGCCCTCTCGGCGATCAGCCTGGGCAACACGATCTCCCGCAGCGCTTCAAACATCTCGCGGTCGCGAAAGAAGCCTGTCTCATGCAGCGCGGTCGCCTCGGCGGAGGAACGATGCAGGCGCCCGCTGCGGTCCGCACCCAGCGCTCCCATCTCGGCGTTCACAATCGTGCTCATGCGGCCAGACCCATCATCGCGAGCTTCTCGCGCAGGCTCTCCG
>DATCBR010000029.1:0-7099 GCA_036511765.1 Acidobacteriaceae bacterium
AGGGGTATGCAAGTTCCGGAGAAGGTCGCTCAGCAACGGTTCAATCGTGAGGCCGTTCTGCCTTACTCACTGCGTTTCGATGACTTTCAGATCGCCATGGAAGACGTCTATGACTTCTTCCATGACGTAAATACGTTTTTCATTGAGCGCGGTCTACCACGCCTCGACGATCTTCTGCGGCCCGCCAATATGTCAGGCCTTGTCTCTGACATGCTCACTGCCAGCATCGCCAAGCACTCAAGAACATTGGTGCAGAACTGCTATCACAACGGCCACCCCGACCTCCTCTTGCAAGGCAAATATCCAAACAATTGCGCCAAGGCGGGCGATGAAGGCATCGAGATCAAGACCACACGCAAAAAAGGCGGAGCAGTCGACACGCATGGCGGACGGAATCAATGGATGTGTGTCTTTGTCTATGAGGTCGATACGGCATCCGAACCTGCGCAGAATCGACGCGCGATGCGATTCACCGAGGTATACCTCTCGAAGGTCGGCATCGAAGATTTTCGCAAAAATGCGCGCGGTGAATTGGGAACTCGAACAGCTACCTTAGACCGAGAGGGCATCAAAAAGCTGCGGAGCAACTGGGTCTACAAGTTGAATCCGGCTTAGCGGTCCGATCGCTTTCTCTGCCATGTCGGCATAGATCGGGTCTTTCTCAACTCCGATGCTGGAATAGCCAACCGCATTGCATGCCGCCAATGTCGATCCTGAACCGGCAAATGGATCAAGAACAATTCCCTCGCCCAGCGGCAGTGCGGCGCGCACAACCTGCCTCAAAAAGGATTGCGGCTTGAGGGAAGGATGATTGGCAATCTTCCTCTCTCTCTGCGTGGCCGGACTCGACTTGATTACGTCACCAAACGGCTGGGCGTCTGAAATTCTGCGCCAGCCTCCAGTTTTCCATTTCCGCAAATTGTCCTGTACGCGCCCTTCCAGCGGCTTCCGCGCGATAACCCACGGTTCCCACATCGAGCGAGGCATCACGCTCACTTCGCTAAACTCCTCGTGCGCATTCTTCGGCCTGTCTCCTCCCCGCATTGTCATCGTCAGCCGCACGACGGAGCCTCGCGCCTCAAATCCCGCTCCGGCGAGCGCATTGGAAACAAGATGGGACAGAAGCGGATTGCTGGCTACAGCAATATTGCCGCCCGGCACCAGCACGCGATAAACCAATCTCGCCCATGTTTTAAAAAACACTTGCAGCGCAGCGCGATCTTCATCACTCAACACTGTGAATCGTGGTAATGGCGACCGCTGATGCCCATCGAACGATGGCGGAATCCTCCAGATACCGCCTTTTCCTGTACGCAGTTTGTTCTGCTCTTTGGGCGTGTATTCGTGTAGCCCATAGGGAGGGTCCGTCACAACGGCATGAATACTGTTATCGCCTCGCACGGAAAGCCAATTCATGCAGTCGGAGACACAAAGGGTGCTCAATCCGATCTTCTTATCTTTTACGGATGGCTTACTCTCGTCGGGTTGTGGCGACTCGCCCGCCAACGCATATCGACCGGCCGCAAGGCGCATAAATTTTGCCGGGCAGTTCAAATTCAGATACGAACGCACGGACGATGCGGGAACCTCACCCAACTCGCGTGAAACGAAGTTGTAAATCTGATCCAACGAAGCGCTGCCCGTCCCCTGTAAATAGTCAACGATTGAGTCGCGCACTTGGCCCGGGGCGAATGTCATGCGAAAACAGTACCGTCTTGACGTCTAGACGTCAACCCCATTCCGCCAATTTGCGATTGGTTTGGTAGCGCTACGGTCTGTTTTGAGAATGCATCCACTGCCTCTTGTAAGCCAGGTCGACGGTCCCACGATAACCTCGTCCCGTTCGCCTGCACAACGCTCCTCTCCGCGATACCCTAGTCTCCAGATGCCGAAGCCGTCCTCCCCAAGCACAGCCGCGTCGCCCGCCGCGTCGCCTTCCGCGCGGACCTCAGCAACGCAGCCCGCCCCGAATCCCGCCCTCTCCGCCACGCGCTTCGTCTGCATCCACGGCCATTTTTACCAGCCGCCGCGGGAGAATCCCTGGCTTGAAGTCGTCGAGGTACAGGACTCCGCCGCTCCCTGGCATGACTGGAACGACCGCATCACCGCCGAGTGCTACGCCCCCAACGGCGCCTCGCGCATCACCAACACCCAAAACGAAATCGTCCGCATCGTCAACAACTACGCGCGCATGAGCTACAACTTCGGCCCCACACTGCTCAAGTGGCTGGAAGACAACGCGCGCCGCACCTATCGCATGGTCATCGATGCCGACCGCGCCTCCGCCCAGCGTTACTCCGGCCACGGCTCCGCCATCGCACAGGTCTACAACCACATCATCATGCCGCTGGCCAGCGAGCGCGATGCCCGCACGCAGATCCGCTGGGGCATCGCCGACTTCGAGCACCGCTTCGGCCGCAAACCCGAAGGCATGTGGCTCGCTGAAACCGCCGTCAGCCGATCTGTCCTCGACCTGATGGCCGCAGAGGGCATCAAGTTCACCATCCTTGCGCCACACCAGTGCGCCCGCGTGCGCCCGCTTTCAACAGAGAACGAACAACCCGCAACGGACGACTGGCAGCCGACCCCCAACACCTCCGTCGACACCACGCGCCCCTACCTTGTCCGCCTGGATGAAGGCCGCTCCATCGCTGTCTTCTTCTACGACGGGCCCACCTCGCGCGCCATCGCCTTTGAGGGCCTGCTCAACTCCGGCGAGGCCTTCGCACAGCGTCTGCTCGCCGGCTTTCAACCCGGCTCCACGTACAATGCACAGCACACGTCAAACAACTCCGCTCCACAGTTGGAGCACGTTGCCACCGACGGCGAGAGTTACGGACACCACCACAAATACGGCGAGATGGCGCTCTCCTACGCCATGCAGCTCATTGAATCCGGCGCTGTCCCTAACGCCGCCTCTCAGGCCCGCCTTACCAACTACAGCGAATTCCTCGATCTCTTTCCGCCTGCCTTTGAGGCAGAGGTTGCCGAAGATACCTCCTGGTCCTGCGCGCACGGCATCGAACGCTGGCGCTCCGACTGCGGCTGCAACAGCGGCCGCCCCGGATGGAGCCAGCAGTGGCGCGGCCCCCTCCGCGAGGCGCTCGATTTTCTTCGCGACGCCACCGCCCCGCTCGCCGAAGCCCTTGCCGCACCGCTTCTTCGCGATCTGTGGGTCGCACGCGATGCTTATATCTCCGTCGTCCTCGACCGCGCCAGCAACACCAACGTCTTCCTCGCCCGGCACGCCGTCCGCACGCTCACTCCCGCCGAGCGGGTCACGGTCCTGGAGTTGATGGAACTCGAGCGCCATACCCAGCTGATGTACACCTCCTGCGGCTGGTTCTTCGACGAGGTCTCTGGCATCGAGACCATCCAGGTCATCGCGTACGCCGGCCGTGTCCTCCAGCTTGCCGCGAAGCTCTTTGGCTCCTCAGGCGCCGCACTCGAAGAACGCTTCCTTGAACTCCTCTCCCGCGCCAAATCCAACCTCCCCGAGTTCGGCGACGGGGCCGAGCTCTATCGCAACTATGTGACCGGCCTTCGCATCGACCTCGAACAGGTGGGTGCACACTACGCCATCAGCTCCGTCTTTCGCAGCTACCCGGAGGACGGCGACCTCTTCTGCTACACCGTCCACCGCGACGCATGGGAGACGTTCGCCTCCGGGCGCAGCCGCGTCGCGCTTGGCCGCGCGCGCATCCGCTCGCGCATCACCGAGGAGACCGAGGAGATCTGCTTCGCCGTCCTTCACCTCGGCGACCAGAACCTCTCCGCCGCCGTACGTCGCTTCCGCTCCGGAACCGCAGTGCAATCCCCGGGTGCCCCAGTCATCGAGCGTCGCGAGATGACTGGGAAAGAAGAATCCGGAGGAGCAGCGGGCTTCAGCGCGCGAGAAAGCTCCATGGGTGCTAAGGGGACATTAGCCCCGGAGGCAGATACTCCCGCCTTCACCGCCCTCACGTCTCAAGTCGGCGACGCCGTGCGCCGCGCCAACATCCCGGAGGCCATCCGCCTCATCGATCAATTCTTCGGCGGCATCCCCTACTCGCTCACCTCGCTCTTCGCCGATGAGCAGCACCGCATCCTGCGCACCATCCTCGACCGCACCTTGTCTGAGATGGAGGGTTCCCTCCGTGCCATCTATGAGGACCACTCCTCGCTGTTACGCTTCCTCACGGAGTCCGGCATGGCCGCGCCGCCTGCCCTGATCGTCGCCGCCAACTACGCCCTCAACGCCGCCATCCGCAGCGGCATCGAAGCCGAACACTTTGATCCTGATGAACTCGCCGCCCTCTTTACCCGCGCCAACGCCGAACAGGTCACCCTCGATACGCAATCGCTCGGCTTCGCCGCCGCCGAGCGCATCAAGCGCGCCATGGTCGTACTCGAGATGCAACTTGATCTCTATAGCGACGCACTCGCCAGGGTCCCGCCTTCGCTGCCCTTCGCCTCGCCCATTCCGCCTTTGCCCACTGAATCCTCCGCGCTCTCCGCCCCCATCGAGCCGGCTGCCATCCCAACCAATGGAACCCTCGCAATCCCGGCCCGCAACGCCGCAACCGCCTTGCGCACCGCGCTTTCCATCGCAACCTTCCTGCGTACACTGCCCTTCGGCGTCAACCTCTGGCAGGCGCAGAACATCTGGAACGATCTCCTGCGCCGCAACCACCTCTCCACATGGCCCGATGACTGGCGCAGCGGCTTCAAGGACCTCGGCCAGGCCCTCTCCATCTCCGTCGACTCCCTCGTCACCGATCCAGAAGTCCCGGCGTTTTAATCCGGCGTTTGCGCCCGCATTTAGCTCCCGCCGTTTAGTTGTAGAGGACCTTGCGCTCCCCGCGCACGATGCGCCCAATCACGCAGTGCCGCTCATTGGCCCGGTTCAGTATGGCCTTGGCCTTCTTCACCTCCTCAGCCGGCACCACCACAATCATTCCGATGCCCATGTTGAAGGTGCGCAGCATCTCGTCCTGCTCCACATCGCCAAGCTTGCGCAGATGTTCAAACAACGGCGGCACCGTCCAGCTCGCCAGATCTACCTGCGCGGCAGTGCCGCGCGGCAGAATCCTCGGCAGGTTCTCCGTAATGCCGCCGCCGGTAATATGCGCCATGCCGCGAACAATACCTGCTGCCGTCAGCTTCTTCACCACCGCCAGATAGCTGCGGTGGGTGCGCATCAGCGCCGCGCCGGTCTTGTCCTTCAACTCGTTCACATATTGGTCCGGCCCGTACTTCGCCACCTCAAACAGCAGCTTGCGCGCGAGTGAATAGCCGTTCGTATGCAGCCCGTTGGACGGCAGCCCCACCAGCACATCGCCCATCTGGATTCCCTCGCCGGTAATGATCTCGCCGCGGTTCACGCACCCGACAATCGTCCCCGCCAGGTCATACTCGCCGTCGGCATAGAAGCCCGGCATCTGCGCCGTCTCACCGCCGATCAGCGCGCAGCCGTTGGCGCGGCACGCATCGGCCAGACCGCGCACCACCGTCTCCACCGTCTCTGAGTCCTGCTCGCGCAACCGTCCCGTCGCCAGATAGTCCAGGAAGAACAGCGGCGTCGCGCCCTGCACTGCAATGTCGTTCACGCAGTGGTTCACCAGGTCCGCGCCTACCGTATGGTGAATGCCGAGTTCGAACGCCACCTTCAGCTTCGTCCCCACACCGTCCGTTGAAGACACCAGCACCGGCTGCGGAAACCGCTCCAGGTCCAGCGCGAACAGCCCGCCAAAGCCGCCAATCTCCGACAGCACCTGCTTCGAGAAGGTCTTGCGCGCCAGCATCTTGATGCGCTGCTTGGCGCGGTCGCCGGAGGCAATGTCCACCCCGGCTTCGGCATACGTCACAGGCATGCGCGCGCGCGTGGACTTCATCACCGCGGGCTTTTCCCGCTCGCGCACAGGCTTTTGAGCGGCGGGCGGTTCGGGCTCGATCAGGTCAGTCTCGCGTTCAGCGGGCTGGATATCGGATTCGTCAGACAATGGTGGCTCTCATCGAAGGACAGGATCTGCTTGAACGTCAACCGCCGGAGCACGCACCCGCCGCCCGGACAGCGCAATGAAAACTGGAATTGGAAGCAATCAGCGGCAGAGCCGGTGCGCTCGTCCCGCTTGCGTGGTCAAGTTTATCAGCCGCCAGTGAGGATAAAGCAGGAACAGAAGATCGGCTGTCGGTGTCAATAGAATTGCTGAAATTGTCGTTCCGCTCGCGAATATATCTAGAGAATCACGTCGGCCTGTGCGAGGATATCTGCGCTCCCCCGGAGACGGTTGAAATGCGATCGAAAATTTGCTTGGCTTTTGTGCTGGCCGTGCTGCTGAATACCCCTTTCCTCGCCCATGCGCAGGCAATATCGTCCGGCGATACCAATTTGCAAAAGGAGGCGGACACGGCGCGGACCCTCTACGAAGCCCAGAACTTCGTCGCTGCGCTACCACTATATGAAGACCTGCACAAGCGCGATCCGCAGAGCAATGTCTATCGCGAAGGGCTGGCAATGTGCCTGCTGGGGGCTACCGCAGCCAATGACGCGGAAAAGACCGCCCATGTGCAGCGCGCGCATCAGCTCCTTCTCGACGCACGCGCCGCCGGCGACAACAGCGGGCTGCTGCAAACCCTGCTGGAGAAGTTGGATGAACCCGCGCCCTCCGGTCCCGCGGGGCCGCCTTCGCCGGGAACAGAGGCATTTCAGCGCGCAGAAAAGGCCTTCTCCAGCGGAGACCTGCCCAATGCTCTCAAGGCCTACATGGAGGCCGCGGCAGCCGACCCCAAGCTATATGAGGCGCCGCTCTATGCAGGCGATACGGAATTCAAGCAGCATCATTATCCCGAAGCCAACCAATGGTACGCAAAGGCCGCCGCCATCGATCCCGACCGTGAAACAGCCTGGCGATACTGGGGCGACAATCTGATGAAGCAGGGCGACTCCTTGCAGGCCGAAACCAAGTACATCAACGCGATCATCGCCCAGCCGTATCAGCGTACCCCGCGTCTCGCCCTGCAGCAGTGGGCCGACGCAACCCACGCCCTGCTTGCTCCCCCGCCCATCAAGCTTCCAGCGCGTGCTCAGCCGAATCCAAAGGGCGGCACGCAGATCACG
>DATCBR010000030.1:0-4524 GCA_036511765.1 Acidobacteriaceae bacterium
CTCACGTACGCAGAAGGGAAGCAGCTGGACACCGACCAACTAGCCGCTCTGAAGACCGAGCTCGATCCAGCCTCCGCCCTCGACCCTCGCATCGAATTCCGCGAAGCGCTCCAACGCTCCACCGAACGCATTCGCGCGATCTCACCCAACGAGTTCGCGACCCCCCGTGGCGTCGGCCGCAAGCAACTCCCCACTACTGTCGGTGGCCTGCTGGTCCACTGCGCCGATCACACCCAGCGCCACACCGGCCAGATCGTTACGACCGCTAAGATCGTTGCCGCGTCTTAGCGTGCCGAGCCGAATGCGACCCGCGCGCAATCCAGCTCTCGCCGTCCGCGCAGGAGCGGGTGCTCCAGTCGTAACGGTCTCCTGCCATCAGTTGGCGATCGCGCTACGCGACAGTCAGAAGATTCGCCCTTGCGCTTGACCCGGTTTACGATTGAATCAGGGACTGAAATGGGCAGACACATAACTATCGTGCTTTACGGGGTGGCGATGGCAGCCGTCATCGTCGGTGTAGATCTTGTGTTCTTCAGAGGCCGATTATGGGAACGGCTGACAGTGAATATTGGAATCGTCCTTGTGTTCGCGGCGTTCTACTTGAGATTTCTGAGACGTCCATGAATCAGGGACGACAGCGCGCTTTCGCTGCTATTGTCCAGACGCACTTCGACCAGGCACTCGCTGCCGGGTGCCCATTCATGACGCCTTCATGTCATCGTCGGGGTGCAAACTCTTCATGCCCGCACGAGCCCAACGCTCGCCGTCCGCAAGGACTTTAAAGCTCCGCTGGCTTCTCCCACTCCGCAAACACAAACTCCGCCAGGGGCTTCCGGGTGCGCGCAGCGATTTCCATCGCCTTCATCTGCTCCGGCAGTGTTTCCGGGTCGCCAAGATAACCTAGCGCCCATGCCGCACCCACTTCGAAATCGTCGGGAATCGCAAAGTTCGCCCGGGCCTTGTCTTTGTCGACGCCGCCCATGCCGTGCGTGTGCATTCCCAGAGCTGTCGCCTGCAGGCTCATGTTGGCCGATGCAGCGCCCGTATCATGCAAGCCATACGCGTCCGGTGTTCCGTTCTGCGTGAATGTCTTCTTGCCCGCCGACAGGATCAGCACGGGCGCTGATTTCGCCCATCCCTGGTTGAATTCGATGAGCGAATCGAGAATCTTTGCATACGTCTCATCGTCTTTTTTGCCGACGAGAAAGCGCCAAGGTTGCTCATTAAAGCTCGACGCTGCCCACGCCGCAGCGGTAAAGATCTTGGTCAGGTCTGAGCTCGACACCGGCTTGTCCGCAAACGAGCGCGGGCTCCACCGCCTCAGAATCACCTCCAAAACACCCGAGCCCAATGGGCCATACTTCGACGACTCAAAATCCTGTGCCATGTTTACCTCCTGTTTTGTTTGGATGCATGAAAGACAAAGTACTCATCCGGCGAGATGCCCCATCTTGTCGCGCTTCGTCTCCAGATAACGCTCAAACGTCGGCTCACTCGGAATCGCCGCCGACAAGCGTTCCACCACCTGAATCCCCGCATCCTCCAGGGCCGTCACCTTCTCCGGATTATTGGTAATCAAGCGCACCGCCGGAATATTCAGTGCCTTCAAAATCTCAGCCGGCAGCTCAAACCCACGGTAGTCCGCACGAAATCCCAGCTCCAAATTCGCCTCGATCGTGTCCCGCCCCTGGTCCTGCAGTTCATACGCGCGCAGCTTCGCCATCAGGCCAATGCCGCGACCCTCCTGCTCCTCATAGAGCAGAATTCCAGCCCCCTGATCGGCGATCATCTTTAGCGCCAGGTGCAATTGATCATGGCAATCGCAACGCAGCGAGTGAAACACATCGCCGGTAAGACACTGCGAATGAATTCTCACAATCGGTGGGGCGGCGGTCAGGTCCCCCATGGTCAGCGCGACAGCATTATCCACGCGTTTCAACGACACATTCCCGGGCTCCGCAACTCCCTCAAATCCCATAATGCGAAAGTGTCCCCAACGAGTAGGGAAGTCTGCTTCGGCGACCTTGCGAACGCTGCGATAGGGCATATCACCATTATAGATTCGCCGCCCCGCGGAACGATTCATCCCATCAACCCCTCCCCTCCCGCGCGCTCGTACGAGTAAAGTAAAGTCGTGCACGCGAACGACTCCAAACTGATCTTCATCACCCTTCTGGTCGAGCTCGGCGTCGCCGCCGCCGTGGCCAGTTCGCTCGCGCGGTCCACCCGCTTCAAGCGCCTGCTGCTCCTCAAGCAACGCACCCGTCGCGAGACCCTGCTGCTCGTCGCCTGGATCTGCGTTCCCCTGATGCTGGGCGTGCTGGTGCGCGTCCGTGTCCCCAACTTCCTCGCTGCCGACATCTCTTTCCAGGCCATTGCGATCCTCGGTCTGCTGCTCGGCCCCGGCGCAGCCATGGTCGGCGGAGTCGCCCTCGCGCTTCCTGCCCTCGGCCATCACGAGTACTTCGCGCTCCCTGTCAACCTCCTGGTTGCAGCCATCTTCGGAGCGTACCGCCGCGTCGCCGGCGAAGAAAATATCTGGTCCTTCTCTCCCCTGATCGACCTCAGTCTGTACCGCTGGATTCGCCGCACCGTCACCTGGCCCCACCTCGACCGCCAGATCTTTCTCCTGATCCTGCTCACGGTGACGCAGTTCGGCACCAGCGTGATTGCCAGCTTCTATCCCCACCGGTACTTCGCTCTCCACTCCAACTCGTGGCTCATCGAGCTCGCCATCTGCGCCTGCGCGCCCGTGGTTGTCGGCATTCCACTCAAGATCTGGAACGCTGTCCGCATCGAGCACAAGCTCGAAGAGCAATCGCGCCTGCTGCTCGAAGCCCGCCTGGAAGCCCTGCAGCGTCAGATCAATCCGCACTTCCTCTTCAACACGCTCAACTCCATCGCCTCGCTGGTCCGCTCGAAGCCGGAACTCGCGCGCGAGATGATCGTCAAGCTCAGCAACATTCTTCGCACCCTGCTCGGTGACCGCGACGCCTTCGTCCCGCTCAGCGAAGAGCTCGCTTTCACGGACGATTATCTCGACATCGAGGTCGTCCGCTTCGGAGAAAAGCTCCGCGTCGTCAAGGAAATCTCGCCCGACACGCTCGACGTCGTCGTCCCCAGCATGGTCCTGCAGCCGCTCATCGAAAACAGTATCAAGCATGGCCTCGAGCCACGCATCGGCGGTGGCACCGTGATCCTCCGCAGCCGCATCGCCGACAAACGGCTCGTGCTCGAGATCGAAGACGATGGCGTTGGCATGGAGCCCGGCGGCGCTACATCCTCGCCCGTCAGCGGCCTCGTCCGCGAAGGTTCCGGAATCGGGATGCGCAACGTTCGAGAGCGTTTGTACGTCCTCTATGGAGACGAAGCCGACGTCCAGATTGTCAGCCGCCCCGGTCGAGGTACCCGTGTCTGCCTCTTCATGCCCCTCGCCAGCCGCGAAGAAAGCGACGAATTACTCACCCTGCTCGCCGAAACTGTGCGGCAATCGCTCGTCACCATCGATCAACAGCGCAGCCGCTTTCGGAAGAAGCCTCACCACTTTGCTAAAATCGAGCCGGTGGGGCGCCGCAATGACTGATGAAGAGTCCATAAAATGACTGAGCTCGTCAACATGATTTCTGGCGCCAGCGGCAAACCCATCGCCGTCGACCGCCGACCCACATTACAGGACCGCCTGCAGCACCGCATCGCGCGCTCGGGCAAGACCAAGCATCAAGAGAGATCGAGGAACGAAATGACCGAAATTGTGTCCATCCACGCGCGTGAGATTCTAGACAGCCGCGGCAATCCCACCGTCGAAGCCGACGTCATCCTGTCCGACGGTATTCGCGGTCGCGCTGCAGTTCCCAGCGGAGCCTCTACCGGCGAGCACGAAGCCGTCGAGCTCCGCGATGGCGACCCCGAGCATTACCTCGGCAAGGGCGTCCTGCAGGCCGTCGAAAACATCGAGAGTGCCATCGCCCCCGAACTCACTGGCATGGATGCCAGCAACCAGAAGCTCATCGATGCGACCATGATGGCGCTCGACGGCAGCGACAACAAGGGCAACCTCGGTGCCAACGCCATCCTTGCCGTCTCCATGGCCTGCGCCCGCGCCTCTGCCGAAGCCCTCGGCCTCCCGCTCTATCGCTATCTTGGCGGAGTCAACGCCTGCATCCTTCCCACACCGATGATGAACATCCTCAACGGTGGCGCGCATGCCGACAACAACGTCGACTTCCAGGAGTTCATGGTCATGCCCGTCGGAGCAGAAACTTTCGCCGACGCTCTGCGCTGGGGAGCCGAAGTCTTCCACACGCTGAAAGGCGTGCTCAAGAAGAAGGGCTACAACACCGCGGTAGGCGATGAAGGCGGCTTCGCTCCGTCGCTCAAGTCCAACGTCGAAGCCATCGAGGTCATCCTCGAGGCCATCCAGCTTGCGGGCTACACTCCCGGCGACGACATCGCCATCGCTCTCGACCCCGCAGCCAGCGAGTTCTACAACAAGGAGATCGGCAAGTACGTCTTCAAGAAGTCCGA
>DATCBR010000031.1:0-3016 GCA_036511765.1 Acidobacteriaceae bacterium
TGCGCGGCAACGTAATGGATCTGGCAGTTGCTGTCATCATCGGCGTGGCCTTTACAGCGATCGTCACGGCGTTGACGACCAACATTATCAACCCGCTGCTCGGCGCGGTGGTGGGTAAGCCGAATTTCGACTACCTCGTGGGGCATCTCCATGGCGGCGAGATCAAGTACGGGACATTTCTGACAGCGATTATCAACTTCATTCTGATCGCTGCGGTGGTGTATTTCTTCCTCGTGCTTCCCTCGCAGTACCTCATGAAGAAGTTCAATCCTCCGGCAGTCGAGCCGCCTGTAACGAAGGCGTGCCCGCAGTGCCTCGGCGATATTCCGATCGCTGCGACTCGCTGCAAGTTTTGCACCCAGCCGGTTTAGCTTACCGCGCCCAGGACGGCGGACTTCGCGTACACTCCTAACAATTCCTTAGGAGAATACTTTCATGCGTCGATCCACCGCCTGGGCCGCGTCGCTTCTCGTCCTTCCCTTCATCGCCTTCGCACAAACTCCCAGTTCGCAGGTCTTCGGCTACAGCAATTTTGCGCAACAGGCCAAGTGGGACAAGGCGTTTCTTGCGATCCCGGACGCGAAGCTCGCCGGGGAAGAACTGAAGACTCTCACCGCGGAGCCGCACTGGGCGAGTTCGCCCGAGGACCACAAGACGGCGCTGTACGTGGCTGAAAAGTTCAAGGCCGCAGGTCTGCACACAGAGATTCAGGAATTTCGTGTTTGGCTGAACAAGCCGGCGAAGATCGAAATTGAGGCGTTCGACGCGAGCGGGAAAAAGCTGATGTCCGGGCCCACACCCGAGCACGTTGACCCGAAGGCCTACGGCGGCGACCCCTTCCAGAACGACCCGCGCATCCTGCCAGCTTTCAATGGTTCCTCGGCATCGGGCGACGTCACCGCCGATGCGGTGTACGCGAACTACGGCACACTCGAGGACTTCAAGAAGCTTGCTTCGCTGGGCATCAGCGTCAAAGGCAAGATCGTGATCGTGCGCTATGGCGAGAATTTCCGCGGCGTGAAGGCGTATATAGCGCAGCAGTATGGCGCGGCGGGAGTCTTGATCTATTCCGACCCGGCAGATGATGGGTATGCAAAGGGCGACATGTATCCTCGCGGGCCCTATCGCCCGGCGTCGGGTGTACAGCGCGGAAGTGTGCAGTTTCTCCCGATCTATGCGGGCGATCCAGAGACGCCAGGCATTGCGGCAACGCCAGATCTGCCAGACTCTCAGCGCACCACCGATCCGACGAAGATGAATCAGCCGTCGATTCCGGTGAACCCGCTTTCCTATCTCGATGCGTCGCCGATTCTTGAAGCGATGGATGGACCGGAGACGCCACGCGCTTGGCAGGGTGCGCTTCCCTTCACGTACCACCTGGGCGGAACGGGAGCCGTGAAGGTCCACATGGACCTGGTGCAGGACTACAAGCTGCGGACGATCTGGGACGTGGTCGGCACGATCGATGGCACCGATCCGGATCAGAAGGAAGATTGGGTTGTTGCTGGAAATCATCGCGACGCGTGGGTCTTTGGAGCAGTCGATCCGAATAGCGGCACGGCCGCGATGCTTGAGGCAGTGCATGGACTGGGCGACCTGTTGAAGCAGGGTTGGAAGCCCAAGCGAAGCATCGTGATTGCGAGCTGGGACGCTGAAGAAGAAGGCTTGATGGGATCGACCGAGTGGGTTGAGATGCATGCAAAGGAACTGACGCATGCAGTGGCGTACTTCAACACGGACGTCGGCGTTGCGGGGCCGAACTTTGATGCGTCGGCAGTGCCGTCGCTACAGGAGTTTGTGCGCGAGGTAACGCGGGAGGTGCCGAGCCCGAAGGGGGGCACGGTCTATGAACAGTGGAAGCTGTCGCAAGAGACGACGCCGCGCCATCGCGGTCCCGCAGTGGATGGTGATGTGCACTCCAGCGATGCGGTGCGGGTGGGCGATCTAGGCTCGGGATCGGACTTTACGCCGTTCATCCAGCATCTCGGCGTGCCTTCGACCGATGTCGGTTCCGGTGGACCGTATGGCGTGTACCACTCGGTCTTCGACAACTACAACTGGTTCATCAAGTTTGCCGACCCGACGTTTGTGTATGAGCAGCAGATGGCGCGGGTGTTTGGGCTCGAGATACTGCACATGGCCGACGCCAATGTGCTTCCGTACGACTACCGGCTGTATGGCAAAGACGTGGTGGGCTATGTTGCCGGCGCGCAGAAGCGCGCCACGACGGCGAAGATGAAGGTGGACTTCGGTGCAGCCAGCGCCGCGGCAAGCCGCTTTGCGGCGGCTGGAGAGAGTGTGTACAAGCTGCAATCCTCGGTTGTTGCAGGCGCGGATGAGGCGAAGCTGAATGCGGCACTGCGCGACGCGGAGACTGCGTTGCTGCTCGAGTCGGGCTTGCCGCATCGGCCATGGTACAAGCACTCCATTTACGACCCGGGCGAATATACAGGCTATGCGGCGGTGGTGATTCCCGGTGTCAACGAGGGCATCGATGCAGACGATAGCGGGCGCACGCAGGGACAGCTGGATGCACTTGCGGCGGCGTTGAATCGGTCGGCGGCGATCCTGGAGGGGGCGGCGAAGTAGCTTACGAAGTTGCGGTTCAGGAGTCCTATGGGCAGGGTCATTCTGTACTCTAGGAGTTGAATGAGCGCAAAGATTCCCAAGACGGAGTCGGAGCCAGGTGGACCGCTGGTGAGCGGCCGACCTGTGTTGGTCCGCTGGGTTGCGGCGTCGATCGTGCTGCACCTCTCTGTGCTGGGTGCGCTGCTATTCACGATGCCGCCACAACTGATGCCCGTGGAGATGCCGGGTGACCAGACCGGGCATCTCTTGTCGCTCACGTACTCGCCTGGCAACGGCGCACCGGCACCAACCCTGCAGGCTAAGAAGCTGCCTGCTGAAAAAGCGATCAACACGCGCACTCTGACGGCACCAACCCCGGCAGTGGCAGCACCGGCTCCGGTGGTTGCAGCGACTAGTATCAATGCGGCGACAGGCGATGATGCGCTCG
>DATCBR010000032.1:0-12525 GCA_036511765.1 Acidobacteriaceae bacterium
ATTCGTAATGAACCGGCCGGCGATTGCGGATGGAGCGGCGCAGACAACCTCGCGCGAAATCGACGAGACGACGGATGCGTACGATACCGTCGACTGGCTGGTGAAGAACGTCGCCGGGAATAACGGAAGAGTGGGGATTTACGGCATCTCTTACGACGGATTTCTTGCCGCGATGGCAGGCATTGGGCCGCACCCCGCGGTAAAAGCGATTTCGCCGCAAGCGCCGATGACGGATGTGTGGATGGGCGACGACTTCTTCCATAACGGCGCCTTCCGCCAGACCTATGGCTACGACTACGTGCAGCAGATGGAGGCGCAGAAGACCGATGTGAGAGTGGAAGCGCGCGAAGACACTTACGATTTCTTTCTCGCGCACACCAACTTTGCCGACGCAGCGCAAGCCGCGAAGATGGAGAACCTCCCGACGGCACGGGTCTTTCTCACTCAGCCGGCCTACACGCCTTTCTGGCAACGGATGGCCGTTGAGCGGCACCTGACACGGGTTGCCGTGCCAACGCTGCTGGTGGGCGGCTACTGGGATGAGGAGGACATGTGGGGCACGCAGGCGGAGTATGCCGCGCTGGCGCCGCACGATCCGGACCATCAACTCTTTCTGGTGCTTGGACCCTGGTATCACGGTAGCTGGCTGGGCGACGGCCGCGCGATCCACACCAACTGGGGTACGCTCGATGCTGGGCAGAGGACGGCCGATGAGTTCCGGCGCAACATTGAGGCGCCGTTCTTCGAGAAGTACCTGAAGGACAGACCTGGATTCGCGCTCAACAGTGTTGCCAGCTTCCGCACCGGGGCCAACCGGTGGGAGTTTTACGGGGCATGGCCGCCGGCAGAGAGCTTCAGCGCTGCGCGAGTCTATCTGGAGCCTGGCAGACGGCTGAGCTTCGATCCGCCCGCAACTGCGCGGGCTCCCCAGGGCGGCGTTGCTGCGAGTTATGTCTCCGATCCAGCCGATCCTGTCCCGTATCGGCATCGTCCGATCCAGTCCACCTATGGGCGCGGCTCGCAGTGGTTCACATGGCTGGCCGAGGACCAACGCTTCGCCACCGCGCGCAATGACGTCGCGGCGTTCACGCTGCCGCCGCTGGACCATGATGTGACGATCACGGGCGATGTAATGGCCGACCTCTTCGCTTCCACTACGGGCTCCGACGCCGACTGGGTGGTGAAGCTGATCGACGCATATCCGCAGGGTGCGCCTGCACCAGACTCCGGCTATCAGCTGATGGTGGCCAGCGAGATCTTCCGCGGGCGGTATCTGCACAGCTTCGAACAGCCAGCGCCGCTGACGCCCGGCGAGATCGACGAATACAAGTGGAGCCTGCACGGTGTCGACCATACTTTTCTGAAAGGCCACTCCATCATGGTCGTGGTGCAGTCGACGTGGTTCCCGCTGTACGACCGCAACCCGCAGACCTACGTGCCGAACATCATGACTGCGCCGAAGGATGCCTACCAGCCGCAGACAATGACGATCTATGGTTCGGCGGAGCATCCTTCGCATCTGGAGATTGAGCTGGCGAAGTGATTGCGCAAGAAGCAGGCGATTGCAGTTGCAGATCCGATCAGGGATAGAGCAGATACTTCGCGCGTTGGGCTTTGAAGTCGTTGAGTGCTGCGGTCCAGCCGGCGGCGATGGTGCGGGGATCGTCGCCATGAGCGAGGACGGCCATGGTCTCCGGGTTGGCGATGAGCGGCGCGGCCTTTTCGAGCTGGAACTGGGTCGGATAGAGATGGTAGAGAGCCGAGAGAATTTCGATGCCGAGCTCGGGCGAATCAAGCGCGTTGCGGTCGGCGATGGTAAGGCGAACGCCTTCGATGGTCTGGCCGTGGTAAGGGTAATGGTTGGTGTCGTCGGCAATGGCGAAATGTGTTGCTTCGAATGAGACGCCGGGGATGTGGCGGGCGGTGAGGTAAGCGGCGACGGCTGGGCCGTTGAACCAGTTTGCACCGAAGACTTCGAATGGCGTATCGGTTCCGCGTCCGACGGAGACATTGGAGTAGTCCAGCATGCCGAGCGCAGGGTAGAGGACGGCTTCGTCCACGTTGCGCAGGTTGGGCGATGGATTCACCCATGTAAGGCCGGTCTGGGCGAAATAGTCGCTGCGTTGCCAACTCTGCATCGGCATCACCGTCAGCTCGGCGGTCGCATCGAGGCCAATGTGGGTCTGGCCGTCGCGCTGCGCTTTGCAGGTCTGCGGTTTACTGGCCAGAAATTGCGCCAGCTCGCCAATCGTCATGCCGTGGCGGAGCGGCAGCGCCGTGTAGTTGATGTACGACCACGGGGGTGCAGAGACTGGCCCTTCGACCGCTTCGCCACCGATAGGGTCAGGGCGGTCGAGCACGACAATCTCAAGCGGCCTCCCCGCGATCGTCGGCTCACACGCGGACGCCTCAAGGAAATAGCCGAGCACCGTCTCGTAGGTGTAGAAGCGCACGCCGGCGTCCTGCAGGTCGATGACGACGGCGTCGAGATCGCGGAGGTCGGCGGGCTTGGGCCGGCGCTCGTCGTCAGTGGCGCCGTAGAGACTGACGACAGGGAGACCGGAAGCTACGTCGGTTTCGGGACCGATGTTGGTGGAGTCTTTTTTGCCGAAGAGGCCGTGCTCGGGCGAGAAGAGGCGGACGAGTTGAATGCCTGCGGAGCGCGCGGCATCTCCGCGCAGGATGTCGATGGTGCGATGGCCCTGGCTGTCGAGGCCGGTCTGGTTGGTGAGCAGGCCGATACGCAAGTGGCCGGCGTGTTTGGCGGCGAGGTCGGTGAGAGCTTTGAAGTGAGACTGCTCCAGTACATCGACCCCTGTCAGTACGGAAGGCGTGGGTGTCTTAGCGGTTATGACCTCAGTGGCTGAAGCCGCTCTTGCTAAAGATGGCTGATTCGGCACGGCTGAATCAGGCAAGACATCGGCTTGCGATAGTCCGAGGGCCTTCGCCGCCGCTGTTGCCACCTGGCCGCGTAGGGGCGAGATGGATGGGTTACCGCGCGGATGGACGGAGTTGGCGAGAAGGATGACGTAGGTGTTGCTGGAGGGGTCGATCCAGAGGCTGGTGCCGGTGAAGCCAGTGTGCCCGAAGCTGGGCGGAGGCACAGCGGGCGAGGCAGACGCAGCATACTCCGACGAAGATTTCTTCGAGTAGAGCGTGGGGAAGAACGATCCCCGCGGACGCGAATAAGCGGAATTGATGTCCCAGCCGAGGCCGCGAAGTGCGACGCCTGTCGTTGTCGTTCCGTCTTGCCTGAATACGGTCGCGCCGGATTCGGCAGTTGTAGGCTGCGCGGGCAGGGTCATCAGGCGCAGTGTCGACTGCTGTAGCGGGAAGGGGCCGGTGTTGTGCAGGAGCTTGTCGAGGAGGGCCTGGGCGAAGAGGCTGATGTCGTGCGCGGTGGAGAAGACGCCCGCCTGGCCGGCGACTCCGCCCATGCGGCGTGCGGTGGGATCATGCACGGTGCCTCGGAGGAGATGGTCGAAGTCGGGATTGGTTTGCGCCGTGCCCTGGTCGTCGTGTTGGGTGGGCGCGATGTCAGAGTTGTAAAACTCAGGGCCTAAGACACAGACGTTGCCGTTGCACAAGGATGGTGCTGGCTTCTTTGGCTCATACCATACGGCACTGCCGTACGCCGGAGGTTCTGGATCACCGCAGGAGCAGTAGTAAGGAGATAAATGGAAGCGTGTTCGGCTCATACCCAGCGGCGCGAAGATGTGTTTTTGCGCGTAGTCATCGAGCGTCTCGCTGCTCAGCTTTTCGACGAGTGCGCCGAGGACCATGAAGTTGATGTCGGAGTATTCAAAGTGCGTGCCGGGAGTGTGTTCAAGCTTCGCGGTCATCGCACGGCGAAGACCTTCGGCTTTGTCGGGCCCGGCAAGGCCCCAGGTGTCTTTGAGGTCTACATCAGGCGGCAGGCCGGAGTAGTGAGTTAGCAGTTCGCGGATGGTGACACGTTGCTTTCCATTCGCCCCGAACTCGGGGAGATATTTCGCCACCGGCTCGTCGAGGGCAAGCTTGCCCTGCTCATAGAGCTGCATGATGGCCGTTGTGGTGACAAGAACCTTCGTCATCGACGCCATGTCAAAGATCGTGTCCAGCGTCATCGGTTCGGCCGGCGATGGCTTGCCATCCACTCCGGGCTCGCCCGCCAGCTTGCGCACGCCATACGCCTGCTCAAAGACCACCTTGCCATTGTGGCCGACGACGGCCACCGCGCCGGGCAGCTTCTTCTGAGCAATCGCCGTGTTGATGACTGCTGAGACGGCCGAGAAGTCGTACTGCGGCGACGGCGCGGGCTGGGCGGGTGGTGTCATCTTCTGGCCGAGGACGTTGGGCGCGCAGAGCAAGAGGAAGACGATAAGCGCCCCCACGGTCACTGCCGCGTTCTTTGTTTTTGTCTGCGACTGGCGTCTGCCAAGGACGACGCTCGCTGCGAGGCCGACTACGAACGTCACGCTTGCGCCGATGATCACGTACCAGGTCCATGCGACGCGCGGGACTGCAAAGGATGCGAAGAGCAATCTTCCCGGTGCACGCCAGAGGAGGAGATTCACGATAAATCCGACGATCATTCCGACGATGGCGCCGGCCTGCGTGGCGTAGCGAGTGAGCGTGCCGAGCAGGAAGACGCCGAGCAGGCATCCGTAGGCGACGGAGGCGATGGAGAGGCCGATCTCGACGACGTTGCCTTTGCCGCCGGCGCGGACTGCGTAAACGGCCACGGCGAAGAGAACAAGCGCCCAGAAGACTGTGCTGAGGCGCGAGACGGCGATGCGCTCTGCGTCCTTTGCGTGCGGACGGAACCCCATGTAGAAGTCGACGACGGTGGTCGATGAAAGTGAGTTGAGCGCGGCGCTGAGGTTGGACATGGCTGCGGCGAGGATGGCGGCGATGAGAAGTCCTGCGATGCCTGTTGGCATCTCATGCGCGATGAAGGCGGGGAAGATGCGGTTGCCGTCTGTGGTGGCGAGCGCGGCGGGATGCAGACCGTAGAAGACCCAGAGGCCGGCGCCGATCAAAAGAAACAGCGCGAACTGGATGAAGATGACGACACCGCTGGAGAGCAGAGCCGCCCGGCTCTGATTTAGATTCTTCGCCGCGAGCATGCGCTGCACCATCAGCTGGTCCGTGCCGTGTGAGGCCATGGTGAGAAACGTCCCCCCAAGTACGCCGGCCCAGAAGGTGTAGGTAGTCGTGAGGTTGAGGGCGAAGTTGAACATATGGAACTTGCCGGCGGCTGCTGCGGTGGTGTGGATTGCGGCCCATCCGCCGGGGACATGCGCGCCGAGCGACCACACAGCCACGAGCGTGCCGGCGATGTAGATGGCCATCTGCACGACGTCGGTCCAGATGACGGCGGTCATGCCGCCCTCAAAGGTGTAGAGCAGGGTGAGGGCGCAGATGATGGCGATGGACCAGATGTCTCCGGTGCCGATGGCGATGGAGACCACGATGGAGACGGCGAAGACGCGCACGCCTTCGGCGGCGGCGCGCGTGAGCAGGAAGAGGCCGGCGGTGACACGATGGAGCGTGTGG
This sequence comes from Acidobacteriaceae bacterium, assembly GCA_036511765.1. Lineage (GTDB taxonomy): Bacteria > Acidobacteriota > Terriglobia > Terriglobales > Acidobacteriaceae > Edaphobacter. Next base: position 5,539 of record DATCBR010000032.1, read on the forward strand.
CCGAAGCGGCGGTCGATAAGCTGATACGCGGTGAGCATCTCGCCGTGAAAGTAACGTGGCAGAAACAGGACCGCCACCACGATGCGGCCAAGCATGTAGCCGATCACGATTTGCAGAAAACCGAAGTCGCCGGCGAATGCCAGACCGGGCGTGCCGATGATCGTGAGAGTGGAAGTTTCGGCGGAGACGATGGAGAGCGCGATCGCCCACCAGGGAATGGACTTGTCCGCCAGGAAGTAGCCGCGGAGGGATTTATCACGGTTGGCGCCGCGACGCGCGAAGCGCAGGCCGAAAAGAGTGATGGCCACCAGGTACAGCGCGACGATGGCGAGATCGAACGGATGCAACCGTGCCTGCATGGGGAGAGTATAGCGATCCAAATCGACGTGCAGCATGGAGAAGCTAAGCTGATCCTCCGGATGTATATATGATGGCTGCGTATGGCTCTCTATCTGGCGATCGACGCCGGCGGAACGAAGACGCGGTGCCTGCTTGCCAATGAAGAGCGCGTGCTGGCGCTTGCAGAGACCGGCACCGTGAAGCTGATGCGCGTGGCGGAGGCGGAGGCGACCTCGCGGCTGCGCGCAGTGCTTGCAGAGGCGGCGGCAGGGGCCGAGGTTTCGCTCGATCAGGTGCGGCGGACATGCTTCGGGCTGGCGGGCAGCCGCAGCGAATCCGTCCAGCAGTGGGCGAGGCGGGCGGTTGGCGATTTCGTCAGCGGTGAGCTGATCGTTTGCGGCGATGAGGCCATCGCGCTCGACGCAGCGTTTGCAGGAGGGCCGGGCATTCTTGTGATCGCCGGTACTGGCTCGCACGCCATTGGCCGCACGGAAGATGGCACGCTGGTCAGTGCAGGGGGATGGGGGCCTGTACTGGGCGATGAAGGCTCTGGATATTGGATTGGACTGGAGGCAGTGCGCGCTGCATTGCGCGCCAAAGATGCCGGCGATGACGGCGCAAGCGTGGAGCTACTGCGCGAGATTGAGCAAGCGTTCGGGCTCCATTCGCTTGGCGAACTGATCGCGCTTGGCAACCAGCGCGTAGTGTCGAATGAGATCAGTCCACCGGACTTTGCGAGTCTCGCTCCGATAATTGCAGCGCATGCCGCCACAGGCAATACCATCGCGCTGGATATTCTGCAACGTGCGGGCGAAGAGCTTGCAGGGTTGGTCACCTTGCTGGTGGGAAAGGCCGGGGCGAAGCCTGCTGATACCCCCGCCAGTATTCAGGTGGCGTTCACCGGTGGAGTGCTCTCAGAAATCTCTCTCGTACGAGCGTCGTTTGTTGCTGCTCTGAGTGCGAACATTCGTGGAGCAAAAGTGCGCGAGCCAGCCGTCGACCCGCTGGCCGGCGCACTATGGCGCGCCCGTGACTGCTGAAATGGTGCGAGAGACAGTCTATTGGTTGAGCAGAATGTTCGCGGAAGCGTGTTGACCGGACGGTTGTGTCGAGTTCGGCGAGGAAGACCTCATAGCCCGAGGTGCAGGTCGCCGTTGACGGGGCGCAGGATCTGCCCGCGGCCTTTGAGGGACTGCCTGTGCTGGATGGCGATCTCGGCGATCAGCCTGGCAACGGGTATGAATGCTCATTCAATCAGATGGACTTACTTCAAAAAGACGCGCTCGTAGACGGCAATGGTCTGCCCGCGAACACCTTGCCGCCTGCGCCAATTCGTGTGATAAGGTTTTGGGTGATGCCCGCATACTTCGTCCTCAATTGGCCTCGCCTCGCCGCGAAAGACCCGCTCGTCCAAGCTGCCGTTGGGACTGAATACCGTTACTGCATCGAATCAGCTCAATCGTTCATCGGTTCGTTTCGCATTACGAGCAAGGATCCATAAGCATGCGGATTGCGGTCATTGTTCCCGAACTTGGATTAGGTACGGGTTACAGCGTGGTTGTAGAGAACCTCCTCGCCGGCCTTGCAAGACAGCATGAAGTGGGCTTGTTCTCGGTCTTCCCGCGCCATTCCGACCGCGAGCGCAGCACCCAGGTGCCTTATCCTCTGGAAGAATATGCTGCGGGCGAAACCAGGCCCGTAGAACGGAATCTCTCCCGCATGTCTCGCTATTTCGGAGTGGATGCGGAGCGGCTCACGTGGCTTGAGCAGCGTGTCGCGGCATTCGACGCAAAACGGATCATAGGCTTCAACTACAACATGGTGCCGTTTGTGGGCCAGATGCGGTCCGATGTCCCAAAGATCGTGGACGTGATCGATTCGCAGATTCTTTACAGTCTGCGCGAATTGCAAAATGGACACTTCGGAAGGGGGAACCTCAAACATTTCCTCGCCGCCATCATGATTGGCCGGGAGAACTTTCCAAAGTTTGCGGCGACGGTGACGGTGAGCTCAGCAGATACCGAAAGCCTGCAGCGCTATGGCAACGCGCGAAATGTGTTAACTGTGCCCAACGGTGTTGACCACGAGTGGTACGCGCCGAACCCGGCGATCAGTCGGAAAGAGCCGCCTCGGGTGATCTTTTGTGGAAGCTTGAGCTTTCCGCCTAACGTGCAGGCCGTGGAATGGTTCGTAAGCACCTGTTGGACTGAGATTCAACGTCTGCAGTCAAATGCCGAGTTTCTGGTAATCGGTAAAAATCCTCCAGCAGACCTTGGACCCCGCCTTGAGAAGTACGCGGGAGTTCGAGTGGTTGGCTTCGTGGACGACGTGCGCCGGTATATCCTTGAGTCGGCAGTATCGGTGGCGCCGATGGTATCGGGAACGGGAATCAAGAATAAAATCCTGGAGGCCTGGGCACTAGGCACGCCGGTGGTCGCTACGCCGCTGGCAGTCAAGGGCTTGTTCTATGAGCGTGACGTGAACATATTAATCGGCAAGTCGGCGGACGAGTTTGCAGCAGCCACGGCCTCGTTATTGGCCGACCGCCAACGACGTGAGCAGATAGGCGCGGCCGGGCGGGCTCACGTTATGCGGCATTATTCGTGGGATACATTCCGCGCCAAATTCAATTCGATTGTGGAGGAGCCGTTGAAATATCGGGACCGAGCAACCGATTGAAGAATTGAATGTGAGCCGCCGAGCAAGGTCTGACCTTTTCTGAGCAGCTTGAGCGGCAGCCGTTGGAGCGCGCATTTTATGGCGTCAGAACTAGAGTCCAATTCAGAACGAAGATTGCGCCAGTGGAACGTGCAACTCCAGAAGCCTTTGACCTGGAGAAAATCTACTACTAGGAGTGCCGCGGTATGGCAGACGAAGGGATGAGTCAGGGGGGCGTTCTTCTCCAACTGCGAACAGATGCAGGATCTGTGCTCCCAGGCGACGCCACGGTTGTCCGCCGACCGCACTTCCGGTTACAGGAAGATTCGCTGTTTTTCCTGATCTCGAAACGGCCGTTCGCTGCATTGAGCGCAGCGGAAGTGAGCTTGTGGAACGCATTGGAGCAAGAGGCGACAGTCGCAGAGCTCGGGGCGCGGCTGGGTCCGCAGGCAGTTGAAGCGATAAGCCGCCTGGCGGCGCTCGAAGTCGTCGAAGTACTCACAGCCGCCCCGTCGTCAAAACGGCGGCGCGTAATGGTTATCGAACCGCATATGGATGATGCGGCTTTAAGCATTGGCGGGGTGATGTTGCAGCGGCGGGCGGAATGCGAATTTCTTCTTGTCACGGTTGCTACCCAAAGTCTGGCTTCGTCCTATAGAGGCAGGGATCGCGAGTTCTTCGATATTCAAACCGTCTCAAATCTGCGCAAGGCTGAATCGGAAATCGTGGCCCGTATGCTATGGGGGCGCCATATTCCCCTCGATCTGCGCGAAGCTACGCTACGGTACAACCCGCAGAATTGGACCCTCGACTGGTTCCAACGCCATGAGCAAGCAGTTTATGCGTATTTAGAACATGGCGCCGGCGAGGGTGAACTGGAACTGTGGACCTCGACAATTGCCAAGGCAATCGAGGACCTTGACCCAGAGGAGATATGGATGCCGCTGGGCATCGGCGTGCACGTGGACCATCAGTTGACGCGCCACGCTTGTCTCAATGTCCTGCGGGCCAATCCCAAGCTTGTCGAACAACGCGTCGTCCGCTTCTTTCAGGATGTGCCTTACGCGGCGAACTTTCCTCATCACACCGCAATCGTGCTCCAGGCGCTCCGAGGGGCCGGCGTCAAGCTGGAAGAAGAGCGTCTGGACGTTACCGATGTGAAGCAGGAGAAGTTTCACCTGCTTTCTGTCTACTTGTCGCAATGGAAGACCGAGATTATCTGGAAGAGGGTCGAGTCCTGTTCCAAGGGTGTTGGCGGCCGTGCCGAGAGCTTCAACGAACTGTGGTATCGCGTGGTGGCCCCCCCCACAAGAGACATCGACATGATCGATACCTCGGCGATGAAGGAGCCGATCTACCGTGTGGTGCAGGACCTTGCGCCGTGGTTGCGCCGCAACAGGGACGCCCGGAAAATCTGCATTCTGCTCGGCGCGCCAGTCGGTCGATGGGCAGACGACCTGCGCTATCTGCTTGATCTCTTTCCCAACGCGCACTTTGAGGTACACACGCAGACGAAATTCGCGGGTCATGCCGAGATGTTTGCGTCTCCCAGAGTCGAAGTCCGATTGGGCGGTGATCGATGGCGATGGATTCTGGGCGACGTGTTGCCAAGCATTCTCGGACGGCGACAGCCGCTGGTGATCATTACTGGACGGGAAAGGGAAAAGCCCGGCCGCTGGCTGGCCCGTTTCGGTCTGTTCTCTGATCCGATAGTCGCGGAGACGATGAGCGATTTTATTCAGGCGCTTCAATACGTCGCCCGACAGGGCCAATAATTTTTCTCGAACCGATCCTCGCTGCGAGTGTTGGGTCGCACTCGACGGCGATTTCGTGATCGGCATGACAACCCGTGTCCCCCACTAGCGGCGACGGCGGTTGGGAATCTGCGCTAGCGCCGCGGCCCTGGCCAGCAGATACGTCAGATAAAGCACGAAGAGCCCTGCGAGGTCCCCTGGCGAGCGCGACCGGACCGCTTTGCCGAGCGCGAGCAGCAGCGGGGGCAGCAGGAGCAGGCCCAGCGGAATCGCAGCCAGCGCGATATGCCAGGGAAATGCAAGCGCGAAGACAAGAGGTACGGCCCAGAACGCAAGGAAGGTGTACACGGTGAGGAGAATGAGCGGGAGGTTGCGAGTCGCAGGCAGCTCCGCCAGAAACACGCGCAGCACATGCTTTCCGTGCCAGCGGTTTTGTCGATAGAAGCGTGCCAGCGTGCGCGGGGTGCCCTCGTGGTACACAGCCAGGCTGGGATATGCCATCACCTTCATGCCCTTCCGCCGCGCCCGGGAGCAGAGGTCCACGTCCTCGCTGGTCTGCACCGCAGGGTTGAAGCCGCCCAGCGCGTCGAAGGCAGCGTGGGCCACGAACAAACAGCCGCCGGGCAGGAACGGGACCTCGCCGGTCTCCTCCGTGGCCTGATGCCGGAACCAGATGCGGCCCACCCATGTGGCATCGCGCGGTACGAGATAGTGCGCGCCCCAAAGCATATCGTCCTTGGCCAGCGCCAGGGCCTTCTCCAGCCACTCCGGCTCGGGCATGCAGTCCGCGTCGAGGAAGGCCAGTATGGGACCGGCCGCCTCGCTGCCGCCTCGGTTGCGCAGCTCTGAGATGGTGCAACGAGGCAATGTGAGAGTGCGCAGCGGCAGCCGGTCCGCAAATCCCTCGGCCAGCACAACCGTTCTGTCTGTCGACCCATTGTCAACAAGAATTACCTCGAACAGAGCAAGCGCAAGCGTTTGCCTGCAGAGGCAGGTCAGGCATTTCTCGATGTGCACCTCTTCATTCAGCGCTGGCACGATGACCGAAAACCGCAGCGGGCTTTGCATCCTATCCTCCCGCCGGCTTCCGCATCGAGGACTTCGCCTCGTCGTACACGCGCAGATAGTCTCCCGCCATGCGCTCCGCGGAGTACTCCTCGCGGACGCGCTCACGGCCGGCTGTCCCCATACGCGCTCTGCCTGCCGGATCGTTCAGCAGTTCTGCGATACCTGTCGCCAGAGCGCCCGCGTCCTCCGGCGGCACCAGCAGCCCGGTGCGCCCATCCTCCACAACCGCCGGCACCTCACCCACAGCGGTCGCCACCAGAGGCAAGCCGCTCGCCATCCCCTCCAGGATCGCCATGGGCAATCCCTCCTGACGCGATGCCGACACCATAATGTCCAGCGACGCGTACACCGCGGGCATATCGTCGCGCTGGCCCAGCATCGTCGCCCGCCCGCGCAGGTTCATCTCGTCGATCTTGCGCTCCAACATCGAGCGGTCCGGCCCCGCGCCTATGACCACAAACCGCGCCGTCGCGCCATTCGACAGCACGCGCGCCGCGGCGTCGAGATACAAATCGACGCCCTTGGAGCGCGCCAGGCGCCCGATCAGACCCACAATCGGTGTGTCGCCCGTTTCCATCTCCACACGCAGCGCCGGCGCCACATTCTCAAATGGCCGCATGTCGATCCCGTTGCGCACCATTCGCACCCGCTCTTCACTCACTCCCGCCGCGAGCAACTGCTGCCGCACCTCATCGGAGACCGCGACCACCCGTGCAAATCGCCGGAGCACCATCCGGTCGATCCGCCCGTACAGCGTCACCAGCCAGTCCGTGTCATACCAGGTGTGGCAGGTCGACACCAATGGCACGTCCGCCCGGCGCAGAGCTAGGTACGCATAGACATCGGCTTTAAAGCCATGCGCGTGAACCACGTCGGTGCCGCTGCTCGCAGCCAGTTCGCGCACGGCCTTCAGCGCCGCCCGGTCCACCTGCCCGGTGCAGGGAATCAGGTGCGACTGAATCCCCTCCCGCAAGGCACGCTCGTGCAGTTGCAGGTTCGGATTGGTGGAGTTGCAAAAGACGGCGACCTCGCTACGGTGGCCACCCTCATTGAGGAGGCGCGACAGATTCAGGATCACGGCCTCGGCTCCATACATGCCGCCGCTGCTGATGATGTGTAGGACCTTCATGCGCCGGGTTCCTGGCCAAGTGCCGTGTCCTCATCAGGC
>DATCBR010000033.1:0-2878 GCA_036511765.1 Acidobacteriaceae bacterium
ACGGACTGTCCGCGAGGAACTGCTGCATCGAGTGATAGTCAGCCTCCTCGCCCAACCGCGCAACGATCGGCTCAAGCGACTTACGCGGCCCCTGCTCGATCAAACCCCGCAAATACACACCACCATTCACAAGCTGCACCGGCCGATTCACAGCCCCCACTAAAACCTCCCCGGCGAACGCCTCCAAACGCTCCCGCACCACCACGGGAGAATCACACTCCACCATCCGATCCGCATCAACCATCGCCACAGCCACCATCATGCCTCCTCGCGTCGAGAATTGACAGACGCAAAAGGATTCGCCGCCCAGCCAACGAAACCTACCCAAGACTTAACGATCGCGGTAGGGACCGCCGTTGCTGGCGGCCCCCCGCGCAGATCCCAGCGTGCGGAACTACCGCACTGGGCTCCTCCCTTGGGTTTTGGCGTTGAACCGCGCGTCGGGCCAGGGATGCTGGATGCGGGCAGGTGGGAGCCATCGGATTGAGAGGCGGTTCATCCGCTCCCAGTTCAGACTCGTGCGCTGGCTGCGACGCCGTAGCGCCCTGTACCAGTGCCGGGTCGCCTGGGTTCGGAAGGCCACCACCGTGTCGATGTTGCCTGGCACGGCGTAGTAGGCGAGGTGTCCCCGCACTACGCTTGCCAGCCATCGCCCCTGCTCGGGGATCGGCAGATGCCGGCGTCGCATCAGGTCGGCCTTGACCTCGCGTAGCTTCGCCGCCATCCGCTTCTTGATCGTCGTGCGCCTCAGCATGAAGCCGCCGCTTTTGTTCTTCGCGCAACAGTGCGTGAAGCCCAAGAAGTCGAACGTCTCAGGCCGTCCGAGACCACGCGCCCGCCGGTTTCGGGCGGCGTACCGTCCGAACTCGATCAAGCGTGTCTTCTCGGCGTTCAGCTCCAACGCGAACTGCGCGAAGCGCTCGCGCAGGTCGGCCAGGAACCGCTCAGCGTCCTCACGATGCTCGAAGCCCACAATGAAGTCGTCCGCCCAGCGCACGATGACCACGTCACCATGAGCGTGGCGGCCCCTCCACTGCTCGGCCCACAGGTCAAGAACGTAGTGAAGGTAGACGTTCGCCAGGAGCGGCGAAGCCGACGCCCCCTGCGGTGTCCCCTCATCACTGGCCGTCCAAGACCCGTCCTCGATCACGCCTGCGCTGAGCCATTTCTGGATCAGGCGCAGGACCCTCCTGTCCGCTATCCGGTGTTCGAGAAACCTCACCAGCCACGATTGATCCAGGCCGGCGAAGCAGTCGCGGATATCCGCGTCGATCACCCAATTCACCTTCCTCTTGAGGATTCCGGCGGCAAGCGCGTCCAGCGCATCGTGCTGGCCACGCCCAGGCCGAAACCCATAGGAGAAACCCAGGAAGTCCACCTCGTAGATGGCGTTCAGCACCTCGACGACGGCACGCTGGACGATCTTGTCCTCCAGCGCGGCGATACCGAGCGGCCGTAGCCGCCCGTCCGCCTTCGGGATGTACGCCCTGCGCGATGGTCTTGCCCGGTACGCTCCCCTGTGCAGCCGCGCGTGCAGGTCCCGGAGGTTACCCTCCAGGTCCTGTCCGTATGACTGCCACGTCACGCCGTCCACCCCCGCAGCAGCCCTCGGGCTCAACGCCCGGTAAGCCGCCCGCAGGCGATCGAGGTCGACGTGGTGCAGGAGCGCGGTGAACCGTACTTCCTTATCCTTCTGTGCTGCTCGACGCACACGATCCAGCGCACTTGACACGCCTTGTCCGGCACTGTGTCCGGGACGCGGTTTGCTGGCCGTGTTCCCCTCGGGCAGGCCCCTTTCCTCCACCATCTCCGCCGCCGCTCGCGCGGCCTTGTTCGACGGCTTCGCAGGTAATACGGGCCTGTCTGACTTCCCGTGGTCGTTCATCGAGGGCTTACCGCCTCAGCGTTCCCCTCGCGGCCCGCTCTCCTGCTGATATGCCACCCCGTGAACCATCCAGGACGGGGCATCATCGACAGGGACGGGCAACCACGGGACCTCCCGGTTCTCGCACCCGGAGATTCCGCACATGCACAGGTTCTTCGACCGCGCGGGGTCCACTGACGGCTCGCGAATAACGCCGCAAATGATGTTGCCTTCCGCCTCAGTTAACGACGTCGGCACCCCGAATACCTTGATTTCGCGGCTCAATAGCCCGGCCTGCGCGTACCCCTGTCAACGCTTCGCTGCGCCCTCACGGGTCGCCAACGCATGACTCGGGGCCACCGTGACTCGCTATGTCTTCGATGTCGGACTCTTTCATTCCTTTCTCCGGGCCGGTTTATCCCGGCGCTTTCTAACTATTCAGGTGTCCGCCAGTTTTAGCGGCAGAGCGCTGTCCAGCGGCGGTATGCGGCGATGAGGCGTGAGGTGTCTGCGTCGGCGTTGATGACAACGTCGAGCAGGGCGATGTCGTGGGTGCGGTCGCCATGCTTGCAGGTGGCGAGGAGGTCGGGGCGATCATCGGCGGCGCTGATGGAGAGCACCTGTACTTCCTCGCCGATGATGGTGCCGGGATATGGGAAGCTGACTTCGTCGAAGGCGTTTGCGAACCCCATCAGCTGCTCGTCTTGATCGTGGCAGTCGACTGTGATCTCATCGATCAGGCTGTCGAGTATGGAGTCGGCTGCGCGGATGTGAGGCATGGCTGATCGGCTTCCTTTCGCTGCGACTCTTCAGGCGGCTGCTCTGAGCTTGTCGAGGGTCAGTGGCGGGCAGCGGACCTGGCCGTTTGTGAAGCGCCCGACGGGCTGGTGCAGGCAGATCGTGGCGTTCTGGTCGTCGAGTTCGATGACTCTGGCGTGCAGGCCCTGCAGGTAGCGGGGCCGGGCGTGGTGGTTGATGCGCACGGCGTCGCCCACGGTCAGCTGGGCGAGCGCC
>DATCBR010000034.1:0-10187 GCA_036511765.1 Acidobacteriaceae bacterium
AAGACTGAGATGCTCATGGAACTCTCCAAGCGGACGCGAGAGGATGCGATTGCGTCGATTCAACGGTACTTTGAAGAGAATTTTCCGGAACCGGTTGGTGACTTGCCCGCTGGGCTGCTGCTGGATTTCTTTATCGATGAATTGGGGCCGGTGATTTACAACCGGGCCATTGCGGATGCGCAGACGAGGATGCAACTGCGCGTCTCGGATATGAGCGGGGAGCTGTATGAGAAGGAATTTCAGTATTGGCCGAAGGTCGATGGCAAGCGGAAGGGCCGGCGTTAGCGGCGTCGTTGGCGATCCTGGTTGCGTTCCCAGATGATCCGCAGGCCATTCAGGGTTAGGTTCTCTTCGACGTGCTGAATGTACTTGGAATCGGCGGCGATGAGCTTGGCGAGGCCACCGGTGGCAACGGTCTTTGTCTCTGGGCCAAGCTCTGCGATCATGCGTGCGAGGATGCCGTCGATCTGTCCGATAGCGCCGTAGTAGAGGCCGATCTGGATGTTGTCGGTGGTGGAGGTGCCGATGATTTTGGCGGGCCTTTTGATCTCGACCCGGGTGAGCCGTGCGGCGCGGGCGAATAGCGCGTCGGCCGAGATGCCGATGCCGGGAGCGATCGCTCCGCCGAGGAATTCACCTTTTGCGGAGACGACGTCGAAGGTGGTGGCGGTGCCCATGTCGACGACGATGGTCGGGCCACCGAAGAGGTCAAAGGCAGCAACGCAGTTCACGATGCGGTCGGCGCCGGCTTCGCTGGGATTGTCGGTCAGGACGGGGAGGCCAGTGCGAACGCCGGGTTCGACGAAGAGCGGCTTGGTCCGGAAGTAGGTCTCGCAGACGCGGCGGAGCGTCGCGTCGAGCGGCGGGACGACGGACGAAACAGCGACTCCCGTCACCACTTCGGGCTTGATGCCGCGCATGCTGAAGAGGGTGTTGAGCAGCACGCCCAGCTCGTCGGCAGTCTGCTTATAGGGTGTAGTGATGCGCCAGTCTGCCACCATTCTGGCGGGCGCTTCGCTGGTTGCGATGGAGAACAAACCAAGGACAGTGTTAGAGTTGCCGACATCGAGTGCCAGTAGCATGTGCGCCTTCTTGCCTCAGCGGTAATTTTACAGCGGTCCTGCACGAACGGCGAGAGGGTCACGCCTGCCTGGTTAATCTTCGTCCCGAACGCCACCCGAGAGGACGGTTCTCTGGGTGCCGTCGTCGGAGTCAACGAGGAGGTAGCCGTGGGGGTTGAGCCCGGCGGTGATGCCGCAGTAGCCGCCCTGCTCGGGGACGCGCACGCGCTTTCCGCGGACCCAGGCGGAGGTCGCGCTGAAGCGATCGAGGATCCCCGGCTGCTGCGCTTCAAGTTGGGTGAGTTCGAAGTCGAGTGCGCGGAGAAGCGCGATCAGCAAGGTGTTGCGACTCTGCTCCTGGCCGGTGGCGAGGCGAAGCGATGTGGCGAGAGAGTCGAGTTCGGGGGGGAAGCTCTCGTGGTTGATGTTGATGCCGATGCCGATGACGGCGTAGCGCAAGGTAGCGTCGGCGTCGGGCTCGACGGAGGCTTCGACGAGGATGCCGCCGAGCTTCTTCCCGGCAAAGAGGAGATCGTTTGGCCAGCGAAGATCGATGTCGAGGCCGGTGGTGGTCTTGATCGCGGACTGTGCTGCGAGGGCGGTGGCGAGCGAGATCCAGAGGGCTTCGCGAAGATGCAGCGAGGGCTTCGCGAGGACGCTGACGTAGAGCCCATCCCCGGGGGCGGAGTGCCAGGTGTGACCCCCGCGACCACGGCCGACAGTTTGTGCATCGGCGAGGTAGAGGGTGCCCTCAGGCGCGCCGTTGGCGGCTGCCTCGAGCAGCAGGGTGTTGGTCGATTCCGCCGAGGGGAAGTGATGCAGACGCGCTGGAAACCGGGTACCGACAAGTGCTGCGCGGAGCGCAGCCGGGTTGAACACTTCGAGAGAACTCATGTTTGCATCCTAACGCTCATGAGGACTGTGTTGAAGGACGCTGATCACTGCCATAGGAGGTGTGCTCGTGCCTATTGAGTTGTCCGTACCGCTGCTGCACCAATTTGCGGTGCTGCTGTTGATCTCGTTGCCGGTGGCTTGCGCTTCCTGGACGGTCACGCATGAAGAGGTCTTTCGCGAGCCGCGCGAGCTTTGCAAGCGCATGAGCCAGAGATGCAAGGCGCTGCCGCAGCGGAAGTTCTTTTATGTGTTCACCTGCGAGTATTGCTTTTCGCATTATGTGGCTGCGCTGGCACTGCTGCTGTTCCGATATCGGCTGCTGTATGCGGGATGGCGCGGCTATTTGCTCGCATGGTTTGCCGTGGTGTGGATTGCAAACGTGTACATGAGCGTATTCAACCTGCTGCGGCTGGACATCAAACACGAGAACGTGACAATCGCCGTGGAGCAGGCAGAGATGCCGGTCGGGCAAGCGAAGAAATGACGGAGTGACTTACCTAGGGAGCGGGCGCGTAGCGGCGGCAATGCTCGAGGTAGGCGGCTTCGTGCTCGGACACGAGCTGAAGCAGACTGCTCCAAAGCCAGCTGGGGGCGTCGAGCGATTTGCTTCGATTGCGATTGAGCTCGGCAACCCAGCGTTTGCGGGTTGAGGCATTCATCTGGCGGCCGTGGGCCTTGCCGACGACCGCTGCGAGGAATCGGGCTGCACCGACGGCCTCGTCGCAGGTGAGGGAATCTATCTCAAGCTTGAGATCCTGAGGCATCAGTTCGCGAACGACGACGGGGCGACGCAGAAGTGTGGCGGCCAGCATGCGATTGCCTAGATAGGGTGAGAGAGCGCAGGCTCCGGCGACGACGCGCTCTGCGAAGTCACTGGCCATGCGCGGTGCACCGGCGGTGCGTTTGGCGGCTGGGGCCGCAGGTTTGACGGCCTCCTTGATGTCCACCAGGCAGAAGACCTTGTCGGAGCGCTTGCCGATGGACACGAGAACGGCGATGCGCAGTTTGCCGAGAGAGCTACAGCCCTTCATCCAATAGGCGGCGTCGACTACTTTCACTTTGGCGTCGTCCGGGCGACCTTTGAGTTGAGTCATTAGCTTGCAGGCGCGGTCTTCCGCGAAAAGGTCGTCGATGGCCTTAAGTTCGTTGTCTGAGAGCTTCCAGAAGCGTTCGCCCAGGGGAATGTTGGGCTTGACGTTGTCGATGCGCTCTTCGGCAAGATGCTTCCAGCGACGGCGAATGGAGTTATCAAGGACGTCACGGATGGGAGTGAGGTCGTCGCCATGCGCGTCGTCAGCCGTGGCCGCAAAGGGATGGAGGAGCGCGGTCTGATAGCCGTGCATGAGGTGCTCGATCATCTGCGAAGTGGTGACGCCGGGGAGATCGCTGCCTCGCGCTGCCATCGCGAGCGAGAGGGCGAGGCGGATGAGATCGTGGGCCGGGTTGCCGATGACAGTCTGATCAAGGTCGCGAATTTCGATTTCCACGTCGCCGTCCGCGTTGGCGACGGGGCCCAGATTGCCTACATGGCAGTCGCCGCAGATCCAGATGGGCGGACCCTGGGGGATAGAGTCTTTGCTGGCACGGACGAGCCACTCGTAGAACTGGATGGTGTTGCCCCGCACGTAGGCGTGGACGCTGCGCGCCATCTTGCGACGGCGTTGCTGCTCAAGGACGCGTGGACGATCCTCGAAGGTGACGGCTTGCTTGCTTGTTGACACCTCGGTGTAGATGCTGGATTGAGCCGCACGGGTGTCCCGGCTAGCTGTCTTTCCGGTAGAGCAGGTTACGCATGGCTTCGCGGCGGGCGGCGTTGGCTTCGCGGTCGGTGGTGGCGCCGGGGTGTTGCGCGATGAGCTCGGCGGCCTCGGGGCTGGAGCACTCCGGGCACCGGTTGGCGTAGCCTGGCTTGTCGGGCTTCAGTTCGAACTCCTCTTCGCAGATGATGCAGGTCTTGATGGGGAAGGGCATGGCAGGACTCCTGGTACGACGCTTCATAGGACGCGTCTGGTGGAAGAAGAGAAGCTACTCGGCCGGAAGAGCGGCGAGCGCAGCCTCGACTTTTTGTTTCAGCGCGAGGGTCTCGGCGTATTGCTTCTTCAGGCCTTCAACGATGTGTGCAGGGGCGCGGGCTACAAAGCCTTCGTTGTTAAGCTGCTTGTCGGCGGCTTCGATGCCCTTGTTGAATTTGGCGAGGTCTTTGGTGAGGCGTTCGCGCTCGGCAGCAACATCGATCTGGCGTTCATACATCACCGAAACATCGAAGATCGATGTGGAGCGGGCGTTGTTGCCAGTGGGGGCTGCGGCGGCGAGCTCGACCGCGCTGACGCGGCAGAGTTTGGCAAGCATGTCAGCATGAGTCTGTGCAAGAGTGGCTGCGTTTCCTGTTGAGAAGATGTGAACGGGTGTGGATTCTTTTTCGGGGATGCCGAGCTCTTTGCGCAGACCGCGGATAGTGACGATGAGTTCCTGCAGGGTGTTCATTGCGTCGACCGACGCCTCATTGGCGGCGAAGTCTTCGCGCCGAGGATACCGGGTAAGCGCGATGGATTTGGCCGGTGAAGCACTGCCGACGCTGGCATACAGCGCGTGCCAGAGCTCTTCGGTAAGGAACGGCATGAACGGCGAGAGCAGGCGCAGCGCTGCTTCGAACACGGCGACGAGCGCGTTGAGGGTGATGGCTGCGACATCGCTGTGCGGCCTGAAGGCACCGTTCTCGTCAGGGAAGAAGTCCATGCGGAGCTTGACGAGTTCCACGTACCAGTCGCAGAACTCGCCCCAGAAGAACTGATAGACGGCGTTGGCGGCCTCGTCGAAACGATAATCGCCGAGCGAGTGCGCGACGCTGTCCGAGACGGCGCTGAGCCGCGAAAAGATCCAACGGGTCTCCAGCGGCGTGTGCTCGGGAAGTTCGAGCGAGACGGAGTCGTGGCCGCTGAGCGAGACCTTGTAACCCGCCTCGCGACCGCGGTCGATGTTCATCTGCAGGAAGCGCGCGGCGTTCCAGATCTTGTTCGCGAAGGCGCGGTAGCCCTCGGTGCGGGCTTCGTTGAAGGCGATGTCGGTGCCGGGGGAGGCCTGCGAGGCCAGCGTGAAACGCACTGCATCCGTCCCGTATTTTGTCACGATCTCGATGGGGTCGATCACGTTGCCCTTGGTCTTGGACATCTTCTGGCGGTCGGCGTCGCGAACCAGTGCGTGGATGTAGACCTCGCGGAAAGGCACAGCGTCTTTGAGCGAACGTTCCGAGCCATCGGGCATAGGGACGTCGAGCATGAAGTGGCAGCCGAGCATGATCATGCGCGCCACCCAGAAGAAGAGGATGTCGAAGCCGGTGACGAGGAGCTGCGTCGGGTAGAAGGCAGCGAGGTCGGGGTTGGCTGCGTCGGTCGCGGCGTCGCCCGTCCAGCCGAAAACGGTGAAGGGGAGGAGCCCTGAGGAGAACCAGGTGTCGAGGACGTCGGTCTCCTGCGTGAGCTCGGTGCTCGAGCATTTTGCGCAGGCGGTGGGAGCCTCGCGAGCAACGTTAATCTCTCCGCACGCGCCGCAGTGCCACGCGGGGATCCGATGGCCCCACCACAGCTGGCGCGAGATGCACCAGTCGTGGATGTTTGTCATCCACTCGTTGTAGGTCTTGCGGTAGTTGTCGGGCGTGAACTTGATGTAGCCCTTGTCGACGGCCTCGATTGCCTTGTCGGCGAGAGGTTGGATTTTGATGAACCACTGCATCGAGAGCCTCGGCTCGATGACTACGCCGGTGCGCTGCGAGATGGGCAACGTGAGGGTGTGGTCGGCGATCTTGACGAGCAGGCCAGCCGTTTCGAGGTCGGCGACGATGCGCTTACGGGCTTCGAAGCGGTCGAGACCATCGTAGGGAGAACCGGGCAGAGCGATGCGCGCCTGCGTGTCCATGATGCTTGGCGAGGGCAGGTTGTGGCGCTGGCCGATGGCGAAGTCGTTGGGGTCGTGCGCGGGCGTGACCTTTACCGCGCCGGTGCCGAACTCGGGCTGCGCCCAGTCGTCTGCGATGATCGGAATCTCTCTTCCGACGAGGGGCAGGATCAGCTTCTTGGCGATGAGTGCCGTATAGCGCGCATCGGTGGGGTTTACAGCCACTGCTACATCGCCGAGCATCGTCTCAGGGCGCGTGGTGGCGATGACGATCGAGCCCGAACCGTCAGCGAGGTTGTAGCGGATCTGGAAGAGTGAACCGACACGTTCTTCGTTCTCAACTTCAAGATCAGAGACGGCGGTGCCGAGTACTGGATCCCAGTTGACGATGTAGGCGCCGCGATAGATGAGACCCTGTTCCCAGAGGCGGACGAAGGCTTCCTTGACCGCTACGTTAAGCTTGCTGTCCATGGTGAAGTATTCGCGCGACCAGTCCACCGATGCGCCCAACCGTCTCATTTGATCGGTGATGGCGGAGCCGTACCGCTGCTTCCACTCCCAGACGCGGGCAGTGAAAGCCTCGCGCGTGAAATCGGTGCGGGACTTGCCTTCGGCAGCGAGCTGGCGTTCCACCATCATCTGTGTGGCGATGCCAGCGTGGTCGGTGCCGGGAACCCACACGGCGGTGTCGCCGGACATGCGGTGCCAGCGGGTAAGGATGTCCATCTCCGTCTGGTTGAGCATGTGGCCCATGTGCAGACGGCCGGTGACATTGGGAGGAGGAAGCAGTTGGACGAACGGCGTGATGGAGCCTGCGTCGCTGGGTGTGGGGACGTCGAAGATGTGCTCGTCGACCCAGAACTTTGACCACTTCTCTTCAATCAGCGACGGATCGTATACCTTCGGTAATTCCTGACTCATAAGTCTTAAGGGTAGCAGGAAGGCAGAGGATAGAGGGTGCAGCACGGAGGATAGAGAGAATGAAAAAGGGAGCGGCCGAAGCCGCTCCCTTGATGTTCGCCCCTTATCCAAGCGAGTTCTAGAACGGGTTCAGCTTATCGAGGCCCTTCTTGGGCTTGTTCTTGCTGGAGCTCTCGTCGGTTTTATTTTCCTTGGGAGCACGGATTTTTTTCTTCTTGGAGTTGGGGTCCCTGGTTTCGGCCGCAGGAATCGGTTTACCGGCAGCGTCGTTCACCTGATCTGGAGCTGGGGCCGGCTTCTCGATCGGCGGCAGCGCTGAGTACTTCGCAGTCGGTGTGGTGAGGCCGTAGTTGGGATCCTGGGCGCCGGTGGCAGCAGGCAAGCTGCTCGCTGGCGTTCCACTTGGCGTGAGCGTACTGCCGGGGGCGGCCGACGCTTTGCCGGTGGGAGTAAGAATCTCAACGCCCATCGATGCTGAAGAGCCGCCCATGCTGGATCCACTCGTGACGGGACTTGCCGAACCTTCGACGGTCACCGTCTTGGTCGAGCTATCCACGTCAGCATCAGACTCGGTGGAGACATCGGAGAGCGTAGGGGGAGCGGCGGCGCCGGGCGGCGGTGGAGCTGCACCTTCAGCTGCGGGAGCTGGTTCACCGGGGACTGCCGGAGCCGATGACTTCTCGACATGGGCCGAAGCATTGGGATCGTAAGCTGCCTTGTAGTCGGCCATCAGGTTGCGAACCACCGTAGGAGCGATGGTCGGTGGTGGATCTACAAGCGTGGGCATACCAGTCTGGGCCGTGGTGACGGTATCCGGACGGTGCATGAAGAACAACTCGAGGCGCTTCTGCAGGTTGTACTGAGCGCGGCTGCCTTCCAGATCTTCACTGGCGGCGAGCTCCTCCGGGGTGGGTGTCGGAACGGGCAGGTGCATGCCCGTGAGACGCTCTTTGGCATCCTCTGCGTGGGGTGCAGCTGCGTGCTCCAGCACCACCTTGCGATATTCGTCGGCAGCCTTGCCGTCGTACTCCTGCAGCAGCTTCGATTTCACGCCTTCAGGGAGGCAGGGTACGCCAGGGGTGGGCTTGCCTGTACAAACAGCCTGGGAGCGGATCATCGCCGCCTCTGCCTCATAGTCGTCGCCAACGCCAATCAACGTATCGTCCATGTGGCTGTAGAGGGGATAGGTGTCGATGACGGTCTGGTAGCGCGCTATGCTTGCTGGCCAGTTGGAGTGGGTTGCATAGAAGGCACCGAGCTCGGCTTCCCGCTCGGCCATCACTTCCTGTACCTCGCGGAGCTTCTGGCGCGCCTCGTCCACCAGCGCCTTGGGCGCATCCGGATACTGCTTCAGCATGGTGCGGTACTCTTCTTCAGCGTGCGTGCCCTTGGTGTAGTCGCGGTCAGGCACGTCCATCTGCTTGAAGTAAATGTCTCCCACGCGGAGTTGGGCTTCGGCGGCCTCGGGAACATTGGGGAAGAAGGTGATGAAATCCTTGTACTCCTGCTCCGCCTCGGTCAGCGCTGCACTGCCGCCCTCCTTGTACCAGGCATCCGCGACGGCCAGCTTGGCGCGCATCATGTACTGCGAATCAGGATAGGTGTCGAGTAGCGTCTGCAGGTCGAGGCGACCGATGTCGTAGTGACCGCTGTGGATCTGGGCCATCGCTTTGTCGTAGAGCTGCTTATCCGGCAGTTGCTCGTCCTTGCCGATCAGCGGGTTGTACTTGGCTTCCTTCTTCAGTTCCTTCTTGGTGTCCTTGGTCTCCTGGACGCGATCTTCCTTGGCAACCCTTTCCTTTTTCTTCTTCTTGGGATGAATATTGCTCAGAGTTGCCTCAGCCTGCGCGGGTGCTGCTGCAGTGTCGGTGGCAACTGCGGGCTGCGTTGTCTGCGCAGCCTGCTGCGGGGTCGGTGCATCCTGCGCGATCAGCGCCGGTGTTCCGGCGAGCAGTGCGGCGACCGCTAAACCAGCGAGGAAACCGGTTCGATCGCTGGGAAAAAAACTCCGAATCTTCATGCGCATCTACAACTCCATCCGCCCTGCGGCGTGGCCGCGTAGAGCAAGTTTTATTCTATCTGCCCGGGAGGTAAACCGCATCCGGGAGCCGGTATTTGCCGGGTGCGTCAGCTGGCGGCGCGGGCGACGCGAAGGAACTCGCGCGCATTTTCTGCGGTCTTCCCAGGTTCGAAGATCGCGGAGCCGGCGACGAGCATATCCGCTCCTGCTTCGACGACCGACGCCACCGTATCGTGAGCAACTCCGCCATCGACCTCGATACGATAGTTGAGCCCGAGTTCCTCCCGCAGCCGTCGCAGGTGTGCGATGCGGTCGATGGAGCGGGGAAGGAACTTTTGTCCGCCAAACCCGGGGTTAACGCTCATCACGAGCACATGATGCACCATCGAAAGCACTTCGGAGAGCATCTCTACCGGAGTGGCCGGGTTGAGGACGACTCCTGCGAGCATGCCGTGGTCGGCGATCAATTGCAGCGTGCGATTCAGGTGGCGGCAGGCCTCCACCTGGACCGAGACCATGTCGGCGCCGGCCTCGGCGAAGGCAGGAATGAAGTCGTCCGGGTTCTCGATCATCAGGTGGCAATCGAGAGGCAGTTTCGTGATCGGGCGGATGGCCTTGACGACAGGCGGTCCAAAGGTGATGTTAGGGACGAAGTGGCCGTCCATGACATCGACGTGGACAATGGTGCCGCCGCCGGCAGTGGCGCGTGCAATCTCGTCGGCAAGATGCGCGAAGTCGGCGGCGAGGATCGAAAAGGCTAGTTCAATCATTGGCTTCAGTTTAGCAGCGTGGGGACGGGCTATTCGGTAGGATCGGCCGGCGCAATCGCTTTTCGAGTGCGGACGCGCTTGGGGAGGACGGGGACTTCGAGCTCTACGCCCTCGCGGCCAGGGTGGATGATTTTGGTCTTGAGGGCCTTCGCCGCTTCCCGGTCCACGGCTGAGACGGGCGCCGGTGGGCCGAGCACCACGCGGGCAGCTCCATTGAGGATGCGGCGGATCGGCCACTGCTGGTCGGGGTTGGGGAGGAAGACCTCGCCGCTGCGCTGCTTCTCCGGCCGGTAGTACCAGCGGCGGAAGAGGGAGAGATTGTCGCAGAATTCGGCGATGTCGGCAGGGGATTCGGCGCGGGCGGTGAGAGCTTCGATGGCGGCGCGGGCCCGGTCTTCGGGGGTGAGCGTGGGTCCGTCGGACGGCGCGTCGGGTGCGGACGCGTCAAGCGGGCCTGGCTCCAGAGGGATCGCAGCGAGCATCAGGGGTTGCGCGAAGAGGCTGCTGCCGACGGCGGTCTGCTCGCGGACAGCGCGGACGCCGAGCGTAGACAGGCGTTCGGGGCCGACGATCTGGCCGTGCTCGAGCAGAAAGACACCGGCGTCTTCCGTGCTTGCGTCTTCTTCGCTC
>DATCBR010000035.1:0-3649 GCA_036511765.1 Acidobacteriaceae bacterium
CAGCGAACGCTTTAGCCGCGTGCCAAGCTTGTCGTGGAGGTCACGGGGAACAGCGATCGTGACGCGCCATTTGCCATTCTTCTTTTCGAGGTGAGCCGTGCTGGCGGAAGCGGGTCTGGGCACCGAAATGAAGCCTCTTGCGTACCCCACTGCGTACCCGGAGTGCGTACCCTGAAGTTGGCTCCACGTCTAGAGTTGAGGGCCACTGCGGCTTTGCTGCATGCGATAGAAAGTGCCCCCTCGGCTCCACCAAATATTCCTTATTTTACCGTTGGTTATGGGTCGTCGGCAGGGCCGCTCTTCGCGCGGCGTCTAGCCGGTCATCACCCGGTCATCAACGCGAATAGATTTGAGCACGGTGTTCACCGAAGTCGCGTGATCTTCGGATCGTTGAACGGGATCGGAGGGTCCGGCGGCTCGCCGCGGTGCGCCAACTCCGCTCGCGCTTCGTTCAGCGCTCCTTCGAGGAGCGATGCGACGCTCTCGAGGCCATCCTTGATGGCGAGCGTGCGCAACCGCTGCGTCTCGATCGCTATCTTGTGCAGGGTTGCGATGTCGGTCCGTTTGCTCATTCGGTCCATCGATCGGCCGCACGCACTCTCGCGCACCGTTCTCACGCCATTGGCCTCGTGGTCTCAACGGGGAGCTGCCCGGAAGAACCCAGGAATTCGCTATTCCCGAACCACTTCTCGGACAACTCTGTCCAACTCGACTTCCGTGAACGGCTTCGACAGCTTGCGCCAGCGCGCACCGACACTTGGCTCCATCTCGGCGTAACCAGTCGCCAGAATGACCGGAAGGCCCGGCCGCGTGTCGGCGAGCGCTTCGGCGAGGCCGAGGCCGGTCATCTGCGGCATGGCGTGATCGGTGACCACGAGATCGACATCCGGGCGATGGGCCAGGATGTCCATCGCCTCGCGCCCGGACGATGCCGAAATGGCGGTGTGACCGAGATCCTCCAGCATGGCATGGGTGTTCATCAACACCAGTGCATCGTCGTCCACGACGAGGACGACAAGGGGACGAGTGACCTCCTGGTGTGGGGCGGCCGCGACGCCTTGCGGCGCCACTGCGGGGCTCCCCGCGGGAGCCGCAGGCAACCAGATTTCGGCGGTTGTTCCTTCGTCCTTGCGGCTATGAAGTACGAACCGGCCGCCCGACTGCTCCGCAATGCCGTGTACCATAGGAAGACCAAGGCCGGTTCCCTTTCCGGGTCCTTTGGTGGTGAAGAACGGCTCGGCAGCGCGCCGCAACGTCTCCTCGTCCATGCCGGCTCCGGTATCTCTGACCGAGAGGCAGATGTAGGGACCGGGCTGAAGTCCGGCGCCATCAATATCGGGCGCCTCTACCTCACGGATCGAAATCACAATCTGTCCACCGCCCGGCATGGCGTCCCGCGCGTTCACGGCGAGGTTGAGAAGGGCCAGCTCCAACTGATTGGGATCAACCAGCGCCTTGTCGACCGCCAACGGAAAACGCGTCTCGATCGTGATGGATGGGCCGAGCGAACGCTCCAGCAATTCTCGCATGCCCCGCACGAGATTGGGGATGTCGACGACTTCCTGCTTGAGATTCTGGCGCCGCGCAAAGGCGAGCATCCGCTCGGTGAGCACAGCACCCCGCCGGGCGCCTTGAACCGCATTCTCCAATAGACCGAGCAATTTGGGATCGTCGGGCAAGCGCTTGCGCATTAATTCCAGGCTGCTGAGCACCGCCATCAAAAGGTTGTTGAAGTCGTGCGCGACGCCGCCGGTGAGCTGGCCGATGGCGTCCATCTTCTGGGATTGCAGCAGCGCCACGCGGGCTTTCTCAAGACTGTCCTGGGCCTCCTTTCGCTCCGTCAGGTCTCGCGTGACTTTGGCAAAGCCAACTAGTTCGCCGGAAGAAGTACGAATCGGGTCGATGACGACATAGGCCCAAAACCTGGTGCCGTCCTTGCGGACCCGCCATCCTTCGGCCTCGAATTTTCCTTCGCGCCGGGCGGTGTCCAACGCACGTGCGGGCAAGCCGGTCCGCCGGTCCTCTTCAGTGTAAAATCGGGAGAAATGTTCGCCGATTATCTCGGATGCCGAGTAGCCCTTAAAGCGCTGCGCACCGGGATTCCAGCTTGTGACGTACCCTTCGGTATCGAGCATGTAGATGGCGTAGTCCGTCACCGCCTCAACGAGCAGGCGATAGCGTCCATCTTCGGTCAGAGATGCCGCCAGCCGATCGGAACGTTCCATCTGCTCCATTTGCAACCCTAACGTTGCCGATGGTTGAAGGTTCCCGCCGTAGCGCTCCCGCTTCCCTGCTTTGAGCAGTTATGGCGCGAACATACGCGCCGGCATAGACGCCCGCCTGTACGCCTAGTTGTCGACGCCTGCCTTCATACGGAAAGTAAAGCGAGTTTCTGCTGCTGAAGGTTCAACGGTCAGTGTCCCGCCGTGCACACGGGCAACCTCAGCGGCTATATATAAAGTCCCAAGCCCCCAGTGGCAGGCGCATGGCCCGACAGACTTTCGAGTACGCCTCTCGGGCACTAACGTTGTCGTGGCGGCCGCATATTTGGCTCTCTCCGAGCGACGACAAGCAGGCGCACTGCGTGGTCTTCGTAGGCGCTGTAGCGCCCTGTGTCGCAAGAACCATCCGTCCCGCATATCGCCGAAACAAGTAGGCTAAGAGATGGCGCCATGGACAATGGACACCGTCATCCCCTGCGGGCCGCTGGCGGTCTCCACACGCGACTCAAGCTGGTGCGCGAGGGCGTCGACAATGCTCGTGCCGAGACCGGTAGATGGCGGCCTGCCGGTTCCGGCGCCGGCCCCGACGCCGTCATCGGACACTGAGAGGCGCCACTCCGGGTCATGAGCGTGATAGGTGACGCGGATTGTGCCCGATCGGTCGCCGGGAAAGGCATGCTTGACGGCGTTGATCAGAAGCTCGGTCACGATCAGGCCAATGCTCACCGCCTGACTGGAGAGGGCTGAACCGGTCTCCGCGTCCACCTCAACTGCGATCGATCGATCAGGGCCGATCATGGACTTCGCCAGGCTGTCGCAGAGTTTAGCCAGATAGGGACCGATCACGATGCGATCGGCGTGCGCGGCTCCGCGCAATTGCTCCTGGACGGTTGCTACGGACATGACGCGCTGATGGGCGTCGTAAAGATGCTGTCGCGTTTCGTCCGATTGCACAGTGCGCGCCTTCAGCATGAGGATGCTGGCGACGATTTGCAGGCTGTTGGCGATGCGGTGCCGCATCTCCTCCAGCAGCATCTCCTTTTCGCGGAGCAGATTGTCCTTCTCGCGCTCCGCGGCGCGCCTGGCGGTGACATCCTCGATCGCCAGCAACAGAGCGGTGTTCGGGTGAGCTTCGTCGAAGACCTGCCGCGCGTTGAGCAGCAATGTGCGGCGACCGATGGACGCAAAGTCGTGCTCGATCTCGTAAGCTTCGACGATGCGGTGCTGCGGGATAACCTCTTCGAGAAGTTTGCGCAGCGCCGGGATGCTCCACTGGCCATTGGCCAACTCGTAGAAAAGGCGGCCTTGGGTATCCGCGGGCTCGACGCCGAACGTCTGGTAGAACGAGCGGCTGGCTGCAACTACCCGGAGATTTCGGTCGAGCACCACCAAGGGTTCGTGAACCGTGTCGACGATGGCCTCTGCCA
>DATCBR010000036.1:0-4866 GCA_036511765.1 Acidobacteriaceae bacterium
AACTGAGGCCGGCGGCAAAAGTGGTTGAGCCGCGCCATGGGAGAGTGCTCCTCGTCGAGACCACAGAGCCGGCAGTCCAGTTTTATTCAGGCAATTTCCTGGATGGAACGCTGGTGGGCAAGTCGGGCGTGGCGTATGTGCAGCGCAGTGGATTTTGCCTGGAGACGCAGGGCTATCCGGATGCTCCGAATCATGCCGGGTTTCCGAGCACGGTGCTGAAGCCGGGTGAAGTCTATAACAGCGTGACGACGTGGAGATTGACGGTCGCAGAGTAGCGCGGCGGGCGATTGGCCCGGCTAGTGCAGCTTGGCGATCTGCTCATCGAGCCGTTGCAATTGCTCTGGGGCTAGCTCCTGGCGGACCTGGAGAAGCATGTGGACGTTCTCCTTCTCCAGATCACTGCGGGCCTGGGCGACGCGATCGATGGCGGCGAAGACCTTGGCTTCATCCTGGAGATCGCCGGGGGGAATGGAGGCGAGCAGCTCCTGCTGGTGCAGGAAGTTGGAATAGAGGGTAACGAGCGTCGGCCTGTTGGCCTCGAAGATGCTGTCCATTCGTTGCTGCTGGCTGGGGCTGAGATTGAGCTTCTTGACGACCTTGTGGTCATCCCACCAGCGGCCACCGAGGCCGAGTTGCAGCCCGGGGTGCGTGGTTCTCACCGGGGAGGCGAGAGACGAACCGAAGACGCGATCATGCGAGCCGTTATGGTTGCGGTCCAACATGCCGCCGGAGCCTTGATTCATGCCGCGGTTACCCTGGCCCATTCTGCTCTGCCGCTGGGCGACTGCAGGGAAACCTGCCGCGAGCGAGACGGCAAGGCACACTCCTGAGACGACCAGCAAGCGCGAGAGCGCGGCGACATCGTGGCGGGTTTTGAAGGGCAGCGTCAAGTGTCCTCTAATCCTGTACTGACAGGGTGGCCGGTGTCCAGTTCGCATGGTCGTTCGCAGAATCGAGACCGAGTGCGGCTGGGCTGTCTGCGGATGCGTCGAGTTCGTGGTCTACGGCCTTCAGCATCTGGTTGTCGGCAGAGATCTGCGCCTCGGGTGGAGTCGTTTTCACTGCGGCGCTTTCGGCCGGATCGAGGGCTGGCAGGTTGAGTTGGTGGGACGGGCGCATCAGCAGGGGCTGGGCACTGCTGGTCTTCAGCTCGACACGATGGCTGCTACTTGTAAAGGTCATCCCAATCCCAAGCGCGAGCGCGAAAGAGGTAGCGATCCACGCAGAGCGGCGTTGCCAGAGAGGCGTGCGCTGGGGAAGTTTGGGGATCGGAAGGGTGGCGGAGCGGCGCTCGCTCCATGCCGCGGTCACGTCCTGGAAGCTCGTGATGAGAAACGACGCTTCGGCGAGGCGGTCGCTGCACAGGTCGCACGCGGCGAGGTGGGCAGAAGGTGCAGGGGCGAGGTCGCCGATGAGTTGGTCGTTGAACTCGTCGTCCGACAGATGCGCTAGCGTGTTGGGTGCTGGGTGAAAGTCCAGAATGGAGCTCATCGTTTTCCTCCGGCGATCTTGGCCCGGGTGGTGTTCGTTTCGGTGGTCTGCGTGTTGGGCATCCGGGTAGTGGAAGCGATTGCGGCCTGCGCGCTGCTGACCTGGGAGCGCACGGATTTGAGGGCCCGGTGAAGGTGAGTCTTTACCGTGTTGATCGGCATGCGGGTCACGGCGGCGATCTCTGCCAGATCCATCTCTTCGGTGAACCGCATGAGGAAGATCGTGCGCTGTTTGGGGGAGAGGTTCTGGAGTGCGGCGATCACCTGGGCAGCCTTTTCTTTGACGAGGACTCGGGACTCCGGCGAGGACTCGTGGCTGGCGAGGAAGTTGGCAGCGTCCGTGACATCGATGGCGGTAGCGCGGGCCTGACGCCAGAAGCGGAACTTCTGCAGGCGTTGCTGGTCCCGGATGAGATTGACGGCGATACTGGTAAGCCAGGTATTTACAGAGCATTCGCCGCGGAAGTTGGCGCGGCTGTTGTAGGCCTTGAGGAAGCAGTCCTGGGTAATGGATTCAGCGAGGTCGGGATCTCCGGTAGAGAAGGCGACGAAGCGGAGCAGACGCGGCCTGTAGGTCCGAACCAGCGAGTCGATGTCGTCCAATTCCGACTCAGTACGTTCGACAGCTTCAACATTCGGCATAGAGGCGTTAAGCGCTAGCTGCATATCTCTGGAGACGTGCTGCTGTTGGTTACAGATTACACTCAGGAGCGAGTTCTGGGTTGAATTTGCAGTCTAGAGGCTGATTTGGGTGGGGTTGGACTAGCTGGCCGCCCTCGTGACGCTTTCGGACGCCGGCCGGTTCGCCGCTTCGAGGGCGGCCTGTGCATCGGCATCCTTCTGGACCAGGTACTCGTCTGTGATGACGGCGATGAGGGCGGCCGTGGGGACGGCAACCAGAGCTCCCACCACGCCAGCGAGGGAAGCACCGACCAGCAGGGCAATGAGCACGGAAAGCCCCATGAGGTTGACCCGGCTGCGCATGATGCGGGGGGTGAGGAATCCATTTTCGATCTGGATGTAGATGGCATAGAAGATAAGGACGGCGGCCATCTTGGTCCAGGAGTCGGACGCCGCGACGGCGGCTGCGAGCAGGATAGTGATGACGCCGCCGGCCACCGGAATGATATTGAAGACGCCCATCAGGACGCCCAGAAGGAAGAAGTAGTGCACATGCAGGACGGCGAAGACGATGGTGCTGCAGACGCCAAGGATCAGCATCAGAGCGCACTGGCCGATCAACCAGCGGCTCATCCGGAGTTCGGCGATCACGAGCGTTTTGGCGAGGCGCTCGCGCGATTCGGCGGGGAAGAACGAGAGCATGTAGTAGTACACGAACTCGCCTTCGAGCATGAAGTAGATGCAAAGGAAGAAGGCGGTGAAGAGGTCGAAGACGCGAGCCAGCCACAGCGGAGCAGTTGCCAGCAGATACTGCGCCGTGGAGGAGATGACGCTTGCACCCTTTTCGGCGAGGGAGTCGAAGCCAAACTTATCTGCCATGGGCAGACGCTTGAGGTGCGCGATCGCGCCGGGGATGCGGCGGGGTAGATCCGCGGCAAAGTGCTGTACGTCGTGCATGACCGGCGGAATCCCGACGATGAGGAACAGTGCGAGAGCACCGAAGACAGAGAGGACCAGCGCCACGACAGCAATGGGACGCGACGGCGACCAGTTGCGTATTCGCAGCCTCATGATGTTTTGTACGATCGGCATCAGGACAACGGCGAAGAGAGCGCTGACATACACCAGTTCAAGGACCGAGCGCAGCCGCCAGGCGAGGGCGAGAGCGAGGGCAACGGCGAAGGTGAACAGAATGTAGCCGCGCACAGTTGAGGACTGCGCCGCCTTCTCTTCTACGGCGTTCGACTGATAGGGCTCGAGGGACAGCGGGCACACTCCTTAGCTCATTTTACGAATGCTCTCCTTTGGATGCGGGGAGAGGCAAATCGGCTGGTTCGTGTTAATCAGTAGTTGGATGCGATGGCGTGGAGGGAGGGACAAGTTTGATTTCGAAGATAGTAGGCCACTGCTTGCCGGTGACGAAGAGGCGGTCTTGCTGGGCGTCGTAGGCGATGCCGTTGAGGACGGCTTCGTCGCCGAGGTGGACTACGTCTGGGAGGAGGCCCGTGAGGTCGATCCAGGCGAGAACGTGGCCGTCGCGGGGAGAGATGCGGGCGATGCGGTTGGTGTGCCAGATGTTAGCGTAGATTTCGCCGCGGATGTACTCGAGCTCGTTGAGTTCTAGGACGGGAGAGCCCTGGTCGGTGATGGTGATGTTGCGGACTTCGTGAAAGTCTTTGGGGTCGCGGAAGCGGAGGGTGGCGGTGCCGTCGGAGGTGATGATGTGGGTGGCGTCGTGGGTCATGCCCCAGCCTTGGCCGGTGTAAGTGAAGTCGGCGATCTTGCGGAGGGTGGCACGGTTGTAGACGAAGCCGATGTGGGTTTGCCAGGTCCACTGGTAGAGGTTGGGACCAAAGTCGATGATGCCTTCGCCGAAGTATTGCGGAGGAAGGTCTATGTGCTTGAGGACCTGCCCGGTGGCGGGGTCTTCGACTAGGAGCTGGGACTGGCCTTTGAGGCCGGTACCTTCGTAGAAGAGGCCGTCGAGGTAGAACAAGCCTTCGGTGTAGGAGGATGTGGAGTGAGGAAAGATGGCGACGACCTTGTAGCCGTCGACGGGCGTGGGGTGGTTGTTTTGAGCGTGGGCTGAGGGGAGGGTGAAGAAGAGGGTTATGGGCAGGAGCAGGGCGCGGCGCATGAAGCTGAGGATACCGCAGAGGATAGGAGGGGCCCTCAGTTAGCGAGGGTCTTGGTGCTAGTGGTTCGCCTGCCTGCATCATAGGCAGCCCTGGCGATCTGAGCGATTACCTTTTCGCGGGTCGCATCGTCGGCCGTGGAGTCCGTAACGAAGACGGCGATGGCAAGCTGCCGTCCGTCGGGTAGGGTGATCAGACCGATGTCGTTGGTGGCGGCAGCGAGGCCGTTATCGACATCGGAGGTGCCGGACTTGTGGGCGACGCGGGTACCGTCAGGGAGGTTGGCCTGAAGCCGATTCGTCAGCCCCGAGGGCTGCATCCAGTCGAGCAGCAGTTGGGTGTGCAGGGTCGTCAGTGGCGAGTCGTCGCTGAGACGGCGTAGGAGTTGAACCGCTCCCTGCGGCTCAAACCAGTTGCGGTACTGGGCAGGCTTGTTGCGATGGAGTTCGTGTTCTCCGTCCTGCAGATGGAAGCCCTTGACACCGAGCGAGGCGATGTAATCGTCAATGGCAGACGGGCCGCCAGCGAGTCTCAAGAGGATGTCGGCTGCGGTGTTGTCGCTGAGGGAGACGGAGAGCCGAAGCAGTTCGCGCAAGGGAACATCCACGTTGGCTGCGGGA
>DATCBR010000037.1:0-8165 GCA_036511765.1 Acidobacteriaceae bacterium
TGCTTTGAAAGGGCGTGGCTTTAGCCACGCCGTAATCGCCGTCATAGGAATGCGGCTTTAGCCGCTGAGGGGTAGCAAGTTCAACTGACCCACTACCCGAATAGAGTGCGAGGGACGGATAGAGAACGAACTGTCAAGCAAAGCTATTTATGTAGCTGAAAATAAACACTTTGCCAGTCAAAACTCCCACGCCCAAAGGACTATAATAGAAATACCGCGCGCAGATCGCAAACCTTAACCGCGTCTGGCGCGGCCGTTGTGACAATAACTGCTTTGTTTTCAATTACGGCCGGTAAGCTGTTTGTTTTCAATTAGGGGCTCGTTTTTATAGGGGAGGGGTGGTCATGAATTCGGAGAGACCGATCATGAACCCGCCTCGCCTCATCGCAGTCGACATGGACGGCACCCTCCTCGGCGATGGCGGCCAGGTCTCCCCACGCAATCTCGCCGCGCTGCTGGCCGCCCACGCCGCCGGCGTCGAGGTCGTCGTCGCCACTGGCCGCCGCCATGCGTATGCGATGCGCGTGCTGCGTGCACTGGACCTTCCCCACGCATGCACGCTCATCAGCTCGAACGGCGCGGTGACGCGAACCCTTGGGTCGTGTTCGACAACCACGCCCATTGCGACTGAACTGATCGCCCGCGCACAGATGCCGACAGAGACGGCACTGTGGCTCTGCGGACATCTCGGCGAGTTCCGCGACGCCCTGGTCCTGACATTCGACACCGTCGGCGCAGACGGAGACGACACGCGGGGGGCGCTCGTCGTCGAACACCTCGACAGCCTCTATACGTCCATCGCGCGATGGATGGAAGCCAACGAACGGTATATCGCCCACGTGGACCCCATTGAGCAGGCGCTGGCGCCGCAGAACGGTGCGGCGGCTGGCGCGCCAATTCAGGCGATGCTCTGCGGCACGATCGAACGCATGAGGCGGGCCGAGGCGTACCTGTTGCTGGACCCGCGCGTCGTCGCCGTGGGCCACACTTCAGATATCGTCGAGAGCCACCATGAGATTGCTCTGCACCGCACCGAGTATCCCGCCCGCGATCTCTGCATTCTGGACATTCTGCCCGCAGGCTGCAGTAAGGGCGCCGCGATGCTGGCATTTGCTGCGTCGCGCGGTATCGAGGCCGGCGAGATCCTCGCCATCGGTGACAACTGGAACGATGTTTCCATGCTGGAGGCGGCCGGCTCCGCTGTGCTGATGGACAACGCGCCCGACGACCTGAAGGAGCTGGCGCGTGAAAGGGGCTGGCACATAGGCCCGGCCAATCGCGACGACGGCGTCGCCATTGCGATGGAAGCCGCGCTGGGAACGATCGCCTTGGCTAAAGCGCCTTGAGGGCGCCTGGCAGCTTCTGAAGCGCCTGCGGCAACCTGGTATAGATTCCGCCGAAGCCGCCGTTGGACAGGATCGCCACCACGTCGCCCGCGCGCAGCTCCGGCACGATCATCGCGACGATGGCATCTGCATCCGCGCCCAGCGCCGACTGTTGCCCACGCGCCTTGAGGGCTGCGACCACGTTCTCCGGATTGAGCCGCTCACTCTCAGGGATGGCCTCTGACTGGAAGACCTCTGCAATCACGCTGCGGTCGGCGAGCGCGAGGC
Source organism: Acidobacteriaceae bacterium (assembly GCA_036511765.1). Taxonomy (GTDB): domain Bacteria; phylum Acidobacteriota; class Terriglobia; order Terriglobales; family Acidobacteriaceae; genus Edaphobacter. The sequence continues at coordinate 1,614 of DATCBR010000037.1, forward strand.
TCTCGATCAGTGCATCCTCGAAGACGTTGCGCCGCAACGTGTTCGAGCGCGGCTCCAGCACCGCCCACAGCCGCCGGTCCGGATATGCGGTGCGCAGCGCGCGCAGCGTCTCACGGACCGCCGTCGGGTGGTGGGCGAAGTCATCGATGATGGTCACACCGGCCACCTCAGCCCGCACCTCCAGCCGCCGCTTGACGGACTTGAAGGTGCTGAGAGCTTGCGCAATTGCCTCCGCCGGAACGCCCTGTCCGGCGGCCAGCGCCGCCGCGGCCGTGGCATTGAGCGCGTTGTGTTCGCCTGCCATGGGGAGTGTGAGCTCGGCAAACTTCTCTCCGCCGCGTAGCAGGGTCCACTGCGAACCGCCGGCCTTATGCTGCAGCTCTGCGAGCCGCCAGTGCGATCCTGCGGCGAAGCCGTACCGCTCGACCTGGCAGAATGACTTTGCCACGCACTCGCTCACGTTCTCGCTGCCGTCGAAGGCGACGATGCGCCCACGGCGCGGGATGAGGTTGACGAATCGCTTGAACGCGGTCTTTACGGCGGTGAGGTCCGGGTAAATATCGGCGTGGTCAAACTCAACGTGGGTCAGGATGGCGGCGTCAGGGAAGTAGTGCAGGAACTTCGGCCCTTTGTCGAAGAAGGCCGTATCGTACTCGTCGCCTTCGAGGATGAACGGCTGTCGGGTGCCGTCCTGCGGCGGCCTGACCATGAAGCTGGTGCCAAAGTTCTCCGCCACGCCGCCGATCAGGAAGGAGGGCGCGAATTGCGGCTGCGTACGCGACGCCACTTCGTAAATCCAGGCGAGCATGGAGGTGGTGGTCGTCTTGCCATGCGTGCCGGCAACCACCAGCGACTCGCGCCCGGCAAGGAACTCCTGGTGCAGCAGGGCCGCCATGGACGTGAAGGGAATGCGCACATCGAGGACGTGTTCCAGTTCCAAATTGCCGCGGGAGATGGCGTTGCCGACGACGACAAGGTCGGGTCGCGAAAGACCAGCTCGCGGACCGAGATTCGCCGTTGCGTAGGGCTGCATCAGTGGGATGCCGAGCGACGCAAGCAGATCGCTCATCGGCGGATATGCGGCGGCATCCGAGCCGGTCACGCGATGCCCGTGGGCCTGCAGCATGCCTGCGAGCGAAGCCATCGCCGTGCCGCAGGCGCCGATGAGATGAATATGTTTCGGAGTTCCCATTCCTAGACTGTTGCAGCCTCCAGAAATTCGAGTCGCGGGTGCTCTGCGTTTGTTAGATCAAGCCGGGTGCGGACGCCGAGTGGCAGTGTGATGTTCGGCGTGCTGACGTGGCCGGAGCGCAGGCCGATGGCGATCGGCCCGGTGAAGTCATGGAGCGAATGCAGAATCGCCTGCTCCAGTAGCGCATTCTCCTCGGGCGCGACACATTGCCGCATGTCGCCGAAGACGATGCCAGCCACATTTTCCAGCATCCCCGCATAGCGCAGGTGCAGCAGGATGCGGTCCCACTGATACGGCTTGGTGCCGATGTCCTCGAGAAAAAGAATACGCGGCGCGGCAGCAGCGGCCGGCAGCATTGCGTACGGCGTGCCAAGCGACTGCGCGAAGATAGAGATGCATCCGCCGGTCAGTATGCCTTCGGCTTCTCCGGGTTTCAGCACGCGCAGGCCATCGCCAACGCCGAGTGACCAACCTTTATCGCCGCCGAAAGCATGGTTCCAGCTTGCAAGATCGACGCCGTCGTCGCGGCTGAAGTCGGCGGCAACCATGGGCGCGTAAAAGGTTAGCAGGCCGGCCTCGCGCTGCATCCAAATATGTAACGAGGTATGGTCGCTGTATCCGGCAAAGACTTTCGGATTCGCCCGGATGACGCCTGCGTCCAGCAATGGCAGCAACTCCGCCGAGCCCCAGCCGCCGCGCGTGCAGAGGATGCCATCGATCTTCGGGTCGGTGAAGGCAGCCATCAGGTCTGCTGCGCGATCGGCCGCTGCACCTGCGTAGTAGAGCGGACCGTGATCGAGTGCATGCGGCATCAGAACGGTGCGGTAACCAAGTTCCTGAAGCCGCCGCATGCCGGCATCAACACGATCAGCCTTGGCCGCGCTCGCCGGCGAGACGATTGCGATAGCGGCTCCGGGACGAAGGGCACGCGGCTTGTGCAGGCTCACAGCGCCTCGCCTGTGCAGATGATCTCGGCCGGACCAGTCAGCAGCATCCGGGCATCGCTTGCAGACCACACGACGCGCTGCGGTCCGCCTTCGGCGATCACGGTGAGTTCGCGTGCAGAGCCGCGCAGTGCCATCGCGGCCGCCGCGCTGGCGCAGGTGCCGGTGCCGGAGGATATGGTCGGCCCGCAGCCCCGTTCATAGATGCGAAATGCGATCTCGCCACTGCGCAGGAGCCGAACAAACTCGACGTTGGTCCCGTGCGCAAACAGCGGGCTGGCGCTGATGCGTGCGCCAAGGTCCTGCCAGTGCAGCCCGTGTGCGCTGAAGTCTTCCGACTCTACAAAGATGACGAAGTGTGGGTTGCCGACATTCACCATGGCGCCGGGCACTTCGCCAATGCTGTCAACCACAATGGTGCGCGGCATTACGCGAGGAAGGCCCATGCCGCACTCAATCTCATACCGGGCGCCGTCACTTTTGACTACGCGGCAGGCGCGCACGCCACCGTGTGTGCCCAATGCTACTTCGCGCAGATTCTCATTGTGGGCCAGCCATGCAGCGACGCAGCGCGTGCCATTGCCGGAGAGTTCCGCCTCGCTGCCGTCGGCGTTGAAGAGGCGCAGGAAGAATTCGCCGGCTGCGCGCCGGTCGAGGAACTCGATCCCGTCCGCGCCGATACCCGTATTGCGCGCGCACAACCTGCGCGCCAGCTCCGCATGACGCCTTCCCGCGGCGGCTTCCTCGATGATCAGGAAATCGTTGCCGCAGGCATGTGCCTTTACAAACTGCGTCAATCTTCCTCCTCGTCGCGGAAGGATGTTACACGGTCGGTCGCGTCGCATTCCTTCAACTCGGCCAGCAACTTCTTGTGCCGCGCGCTGCTCGCCGAAAGGCTGAACGTCACGCGCTCCAACGCGCCAAGCCTTTCGCGGTCCACGATGTTCAGGCGCAGCTTCGCCTTGTCCAGCACGGTCAGGATGGCGGCGAACATGGATGCCTCGTCGACCCCGCGGACCTCATACAGCATTGCGTAGCGTTTCCATCCAGAGCGCGACTCCAGCAGGCCGATGAACCGCAGTGAGACATAGACGATAACCGTGGCGATGGCGGCCTCGGCATACAGCCCAGCGCCGCAGGTCATGCCGATCGCGGCGACCACCCACACCGTGGCTGCGCTGGTAAGACCAAGCACGCGGTTGGCGGTATGCAGGATCAGCCCAGCGCCGAGAAAGCCGATGCCCTGGACGATGTTGGACGCGACCTGGCCACGGTTCGGGCTGTTCTCGCCGGCCAGCACGCCGGACATGATGGTGAACAGGGCCGCGCCCATGCAGATGAGCATGTTGGTGCGCAGGCCGGAGGCCTTGTGGCGCGACTCGCGCTCCATGCCGACGGCAGCGCCCATGGCGCAAGCCATCAGCAGACGAATACTCGTGCCCTGCGAGAAGGCCACCTGTTCGATGCTGCTGAAATGGACGGGTAAGTTCACGATCGATACGCCTTGCGCTTCGCTGCGATGGTATCACCGCATCGCTGTGCTACTTCGCAGGCGAACCTCCATGCGCACCGGGCGCGTTCTTCGCTCCATAGCTTAGAGACCGATAGATGCGCGCGCAGGGCTGGCCCGTAGTGCACAGGATGTCGATCTCGTCCAGGTCCTGCGGGTGCGCTGCCACCGCCTTCGATACCGCATCGCCTTCCATCGCGACGACCAGCAGCGCGTGGCCGGCCGGGTCGTTCAGGGCAGCGTGCCAACTGTCATAGTCGGACTCATTGATAGTCTCCTTGAGTGGAATGCCGGCGTCCTCAAGCGCGCCGATGTGGTCGGACTCCTGCATCAGGATGGGCGCGCCCGCGGGCATCTCGTTCAGCGCCAGTGCGAGGTTGCGCTCAAATGGAACGCGAGTGCTTGCGTTCACAAGCGCCTCCTTCAACACCAGCGGCGGCGAGTAGCTGGCCAGCAGATGGCTGGGATGGTGTTCGATTGCGGCTGCGATTTTCTGCGCGAGATCCGTGCCGTAGATCATGGCGGCAGGGTTCAGTATGACCAGTACGGCCGCCACCGCGAAGAATGTGCGGGCAGGCCGCGGCGTTTGAGGGTTTGGAGCCGCGGCAGTACCGGCACTAACTTTGGAGGCAGCATGTGTCTTCAGCCGGGCTTCCACTGCCGCGCACGTAATGCATGCGAACAGCGCAAGGGCGGGGAGCATTTCCATGCCGTAACGCGCGTTGTAGTAGCTGTGCGGCCACAACTGCGGGATGAAGATGGGCACGGAGCCGTAGGCGACGGAGTAGACGTAAAACGGAAGCGGCACCCACAGCAGCAGAGAGGCGCGCTCCATATGCCGACGCAGGGCGATCCATAAACCTGCGGCCGCCGCCAGCATTACTGCGAAGCCTGTCTCCCACGCGGCGGCTACCACCTGCGCCGTGCGCGTGTAGAACAGGAGCGCCCATGCGGGATTGTGCCAGCCGCGATAGTGCCGCGAACCGGGAGGCGAGGTGCGCCTCTCGATCGCCGGGGCCGAGTACGGCCCGCGCATGAAGTCCAGCCAGTCATGGAAGAAGTGCTGGTTGAACCAGAGCCACAGGAGGGGACCGGCGATCGCCAGAACCGTGAACACTGCGAATGGAAGAGCTGCGCGCCGCATCTGCCTGGCGCGCGCCAGTTGCCATGCCACAACGCACCATACGGCCGCGCCGACGATCCATCCGTCGTAACGGGTGAAGACCGCGGCCAGAATGAGAATGCCAAGCGCGACCATCCGCCGCGCGGCCCGCTTCTCTTCGCGTTGGTGTATTGCCTCAACGCACTCCATGGTGACGAGCGTGAGCCAGATGAGCAGCGCAAGGAACAGCGGCTCGGTCATCGCCGTGGTCGCGAGGTAGAGCAGGTTTGGGTTCATCGCGTAGAAGGCCGTCGCGATGAGGGCCCAGCGCGGGACCAGCATGCGCCGGCACAGGCGATAGAAACCAATGACGCTGAGCAGATAGCACGCCAGCGAAACCCATGTGCCGGCGAGACCGCTCTGCCACCACTCCATCTTCCAGATGAACGGCAGCATTAGTAGATGCGGCAGCGGCAGCCACACCCCCCCGAGCTGCACCAGACCTGGATTGCGGGTGTCGATGATGCGACGCGCGATACCGAGGTGGGCGACCGCGTCGCCGTACAGCAGCACGTAGCCACGCGTAAAGCTGACGATGAGCGCGATGAATGCCAGCAGGACGGACGCCAGCGTGACGGTGGTGATCTCTTCGCGCGCCGCCGGCGAGATGGCATCGGGATCGCTGGCCACAGCCGCAGGTACTGCGCCGCCTCGTAAAAAGCCCTTTCGACGCGGCGGCGAAGCTGTCCGCTCCGGCTTGCTACGCCGTGTGGTCAAGGTGCGAGATCTCCCGGAAGAGGTTGAAGCGCTCTTCGATCTCTTCCCGCGTGATGGCCTGTAGACGCTCGGTGCCGAAGCGTTCGACGGCGAATGAGCCCATCACGCCGCCGTAGAACATGGCGCGGCGGAAGACCGCCGGTGTCAGCTCCGGCTGCGAGGCGAGATAACCATAGAAGCCGCCGGCGAAAGAGTCGCCCGCGCCGGTGGGGTCGACCACCTCGGCTAGCGGCAGCGCGGGAGCGCGGAAGGGACGCGCGCCCTTTACGCCGGCGAAGGACCGTTCACCGAAGAAGGCGGTTGCGCCGTATTCGCCATGCTTCACGATCAGGCTCTTTGGGCCCAGCGCGAGAACTTTCTCGGCCGCGCGCACCGGGTTGGTCTCGCCGGAGAGCATGCGCGCCTCGCCATCGTTGATCAGCAGCACGTCCAACTCACGCAGCACCTTGGCCAGGTTGGCGGCGTGGTCCTTGATCCAGTAATTCATGGTGTCGCCACACACCATGCGCACGCGCGACATCTCACCACGCACGCGCGCCTGGAGGACAGGGTCGATGTTGGCGAGGAAGAGATATTCGCTGTCCTTGTAAGCCTCAGGGATCTTCGGCTCAAAGCGCTCGAAGACGTTGAGGTTCGTGCCCAGCGTCTGCGCTTCGGCAAGCGTGCCGGCGTAGGCGCCGGTCCAGTGGAAGCTTAGCCCCTTGGCGTGCTCGATCCCGCGCGTGTCGATCCCGCGTCTGGTGAATACCGCTTCATGTTCGGGCAGAAAATCTTCGCCGACCACCGCGATCACGCGGACATCGGTGAAGCAGCTTGCGGCCAACGAGAAGTGCGTTGCCGCGCCGCCGAGGATCTTCGCTCGTTTGCCGTGCGGCGTCTCAATGCTGTCGAACGCCACGGACCCAACTACCAGAATCGCCATGTTCCCGCTTTCTTCTTAGTGAACTTTGCAACAGAATCGCGCGTCCTGCACGCCAGAGGTGCGCGAACAAAATCGAGTTACAGATACTTACTCAGGATCGGCTTG
>DATCBR010000038.1:0-4912 GCA_036511765.1 Acidobacteriaceae bacterium
CGTCCGCCGCCACCACCGCCGCCAAAGCCGCGCCCGCCGGCAGGAGCTTCGCTGTACTCCGCCTTCAGGCCGGGCTTGCCGTCAGGAGTGGTGAGCGCCAGATTTGGAACCGGTGTGCCGTCGGGGCGGATGAACTGCGTGCCGGGAATGTAGGTGAAGGTGACGTTGGGGAACTCCGCCTTGAGGCCGTCCATCACGGAGACGATGTGCGTCGGTGTGCCGGCGTAGTTGCCGATCAGGTAGCGGGTCTGGTCTGCCAGCGGACCGACGACCAGCACCTTCTTCACGGAGGGCTTCAGCGGCAGCGTGCCATCGTTCTTCAGCAGCACCATGGACTCGTTGCCCAGCTTGAGCGCAAAGGCGCGATGCTCGGCAGAGTCCAGCTCCTTTTCGTCGATCTTGGCGTAGGGCACGATGTCCTGCGGATCGAACATGCCCAGCTTGATGCGCGCCTCCATCAGGCGGACGACCGCGGTGTCCATTGCCTGCTGCGAGAGGTAGCCCTTCTGCACGGCATCGATGAAGGGCTGATAGTCACTGTTGTTGCGCCCTGCTCCGCCGCCGTAGCACTCGTTGTCCATGCCGCGCTCCAGCGAGATGGCCGAGGACTCAGCCTGCGAGGGACGGAAGTGGTGGCCGGTAAAGATGTCGCGGACCGCGTCGCAGTCCGAGACCACATAGCCCTGGAAGCCCCACTTGTCGCGCAGCTGGTCGACCAGCAGATATTTGCTGGCGCATGCAGGCTCACCGTTGATGGCGTTGTAGGCGCACATGACGGAGTCGGCCTTGCCCTCGGTGATGGCGGCGCGGAAGGCAGGCTCGTAGGTGTCCACCTCGTCATGCTTCAGGATGTCTACGTCGGCGAAGTGGCGCGTCGGCTCGGGGCCGGAGTGTACAGCGAAATGCTTCGGCGTGGCGATGCCGAGGTAATACTTCGGATCGTCGCCCTGCACGCCCTGGACGAAGTTGACGCCCATGCGGCCGGTCAGGTACGGGTCCTCGCCATAGGTCTCCTGGCCGCGGCCCCAGCGTGGATCGCGAAAGATGTTGAGGTTCGGCGCCCAGTAATCGAGACCGCCATAGATGCCGGTGTGGTGCTCGCGGTCGTTCTGTACATGCTTGATGCGGCCTTCAACGCCGATGTAGTGGCCCATGGTGTGGACCGCGTCCTGGTCGAAGGTTGCGGCCAGGCCGACAGGCTCCGGGTACTCGGTGACGCCCTGGTTGATGACGCCGTGCAGCGCCTCGCTCCACCACTGGTAGGCGTCCACATGCAGCCGCGGAATGGCGCGCGCGGTGTTCACCAGCTGCGACGCCTTCTCTTCGAGCGTCATCTGTTTCACCAGATCCACGGCGCGGTTATGCGCGGGCAGCGCGGGGTTCAGATAGGCAGGCTGCGCTGACTGAGTGGGGGCGGCTTGGCCCAGCATGGAGACTGGTGTCGCCAGCGCGGCGGCGATTGCAGTTAACTTCAGAAGATTTCGCATAGTTGTCCTCAATACCAATCCTTCGCCGCGCACGCTTGAGACGGCCTTCGACGGAAGGCCAAGCCTCGCATGCGAACGTCTCTTCGCGGCACATTATGTGTACGTTCAGCGGCGGGAGAAGTATACAGCGAGACTCGAAAAATATGGGGCGGCTGGAAATCGCTCCAGGCCACCTTCTCCGGCCTGGTTGATCTGTCATACTCGCGCTTGCTAGCATTCATACGTTTGTGGGTCTCCATAGACTGCGGAGTTCAAACAACTGAGGAGGAATCATGAGGACGATTGACCGATGGATTGGCATCGCGTGCGGTGCGGTAGTACTGGCAGGTTGCATCCTTTCGGCGGCTGCCGCTCCAGCGCCCGCGACAGGCGCTCAAACGCTGCCGCCCAAAAAGCCCCAGCCAACACTTCAGAAGGTCATGGCCGAGCATTTTGCCGCATTCAACAGCTGCGACTGGAACCGCTTGATGGCGCAATACGCCGACGACATGGCCTTTTTCTCCAAGGACGGCGCGGTCGTGAAAGGGCGCCAGGCCATCGGCGACATGTTCAAGGGCGCTCTCAAGCCTCACTCTGAAGGCGGATTCTGCGGCGCGAAGCTGACTCCTTTGCAGACCATCGTGGTCGGCAACACTGTCAATGTCATCTGGCGTGCCGACGCGCCGTTTCTGGCGGAGCCCTACAAGGGATCGGAGGCTTTTGAAATCCGCAATGGACTCCTCGCCGCGCAGGTCACGACCTGGGATCCGCCCGCCATGAAGATGAAAAAGTAGCCGCCAACACGCACGGGCAGCCTTCAAGTAGAAAGGCCACGCCTTCGCAGGCAGACGCACCTTTCGCGGCACGCGCGTCAGGGTCGTTTAGGGGCGGGAGAATGGGACGCGGCTATCGGCCAGCCAAACGCCATAGCCAGACTATGGACCCGCCGAGCAACAGGAAGACGATCAACCATGACACCTTGATCGTTCCCGTCATGATATCGCTGGACCGCCCGGAAGTCCCTATGATCGTAATCGGCTTTTCCATGCGGCTTGCTAGCAAATAGCGAGCGGCTGTAATTACGGACATGACTATAGCCAAAAGAATGGTAAGACACGTTAAGCTCCCCCACGACGGACTTATCCGCATCAGGGTAATGATGTTTCTGGCTTCCAGGTTCAGGAACGAAAACAAGCAGAAGACACCAACGGTGCCGAGAGCGATTAGTATTAGCCCGCTGATAGTATCTGCTCGTTCTTGATCATCTTCTGCTTGTGTGAACCCTCGTATCGTCATACAGACCACAAGAATTAAGACGATACGACCGTAGTCCCACATATCGGAGAGGATCGTCCTTGCTAACTCGGGAACGCTTGTTATGCTCATGGCTCAGTAACTCTGCCTATTCCCCGTACGGCACCCAGATGTTCTTCACCTGCGTGGCGTGGCGCATGGCGTAGCTGGAATCTTGCGGCGCGGAGTGGAACCAGTCGAAGTCGTGGCGGTCGTTGGTCCAGGTCTGCTTCAGGTTGCCGACGGAGGCGGCCTTCACCATCGCCGCATCCGCCGCATCGCGGAAGCACCAGATGGCGTCAACGTCATCATGCTCGGCGAGGGTCTTCGCCAGCTCGGCGGGACGACCGGCGACGATGTTGACCACGCCGCCGGGCAGGTCGCTGGTGTCGAACACCTGGTAGAGATCGCCGATGACGGTGGCGTAGCGCTCCGACGGCACCGCGACAACCGTGTTGCCCGCGGCGATGGCCGGCATCACCAGCGAGAAGAACGCCAATAGGGGAGCGTCGGCCGGGCAGATGATGCCGATGGTGCCAATGGCCTCATTCATGGCGAGGGTGACGTTGCGCATGGGCGGGTTGTGCACGGAGCCGTCGAACTTGTCCGCCCACGCCGCATAGGTAAAGATGCGCTCGATGGAGAGTTCGACTTCGGTAGCGGCCTGCTCCTTGCCCACAACCTGCGCGAGGCGTTCGGCGACGTCTGCACGGCGCTCGCTCAGGTTCTCCGCGATGTAGTAGAGAATCTGCGCGCGGGTGTGCGCGGGTGTCTTCGCCCACTTCTCCGCCTTATGCGCGGCTTCGACGGCGTTGCGGATGTCCTTGCGATTGCCCAGCGGCGCCTCGCCGATCAATGAGCCATCTGCGGCGTGTACCGGGAAGCTGTAGCCGGAGTCCGGGCGGGCCTGCTTGCCCCCGATGTACTGCTTCACAGTGCGATCGATAAGAGTGGTGGCGTCGCCGTTCGCATGAACTTCGTCGGCTTTCGCGGGGGCTGCAGAATTAGCGTGCTTCTTCGGCGCATGCAGCCACGCAGGCTCGAGATATTCGTACATGCCCTCGCGTCCGCCCTCGCGTCCGTACCCGCTCTCGCGATAGCCGCCAAAGCCGCACGACGCGTCGAAGAGGTTGGTCGAGTTCACCCACACCACGCCGGCCTTGATCTGCGAGGCGACATCGAGCGCGACATTGATGTTCTCGCTCCAGATGGAAGCCGCGAGGCCGTAGACAGTGTTGTTGGCCAGCTCGACTGCCTCCGCCGGCGTGCGGAAGGTCATCGACGCCAGCACCGGCCCGAAGATCTCCTCCTGCGCGACGGTGGCTGTCGGATTCACGCCGGTCAGCAGCGTGGGTGGAAAGTAGAGACCATGCCCCGGCAGGCGATTGTTCGGCTGGTAGCAGGTCGCGCCCTCGGCGACGCCTTTCTCCACGTAAGACTGGATGCGTTCAAGCTGGACGGAGTCGACGATGGCGCCAATGTCCACGGCCTTGTCCAGCGGCGAACCGACGCGCAGCGTATCCATGCGCGCGCGAATTTTACGATACAGCGTGTCTGCGATGCGCTCCTGCACCAGCAGTCGCGAGCCCGCGCAGCAGACCTGTCCCTGGTTGAACCAGATGCCGTCGACCAGGCCTTCAACTGCGCTATCGAGATCTGCATCGTCGAAGACGATGTACGGCGACTTGCCGCCAAGCTCGAGCGAAAGCTTCTTGGGCGAGGCCGCCGTGGCCTTGCGTATGATGCGGCCCACCTCCGTCGATCCCGTGAAGGCGATCTTGTCGATGTCGGCATGCTCGACCAGCGCCGCGCCCGAGCGGCCATCACCATTAATGATGTTGAGCACGCCCGCGGGCAGACCCACCTCCATCGCCAACTCCGCCATGGCCAGCGCGGTCAGCGGCGTATACTCCGCCGGCTTGATGACGACTGTGTTGCCCGCAGCCAGCGCCGGGGCCACCTTCCACGCGAACATCAGCAGAGGAAAGTTCCACGGGATCACCTGACCGACCACGCCGCATGCCTTGTAGCCGGGGAACTCGCTTTCGAGCAGTTGCGCCCAGCCCGCGTGGTGATAGAAGTGCCGCGCGACCAGCGGAATATCGATGTCGCGGCTCTCGCGGATGGGCTTGCCGTTGTCGAGTGTCTCCAGC
>DATCBR010000039.1:0-14905 GCA_036511765.1 Acidobacteriaceae bacterium
GCTACCTCCCGTCGCCACGACGCCGCATCTCGCGCGAACTCGCCAGCATACTTGGCTTGCTTTGCATCATCATTCCAGCCGTGCTCTACACCGCCGACACCACCTTTCCCGGCCTCGCCGCCCTGCCCCCCTGCGTCGGCGCTGCCCTTCTCATCGCCGCCGGGGAGAACGGCGCTTCGCTGCCCGGCCGCCTCCTCAGCCTTCCGCCGTTCGTCTTCTGCGGACTCATCTCCTACTCGCTCTATCTGTGGCACTGGCCCGTTCAGGTCTTCTACAACCTGCACCACCTTCAGACCTGCGCACCCGGCTCCTGCGCAACTCCCATGGGCCCCGGCACACAGGCTTCGATCTTCCTCGTCTCCGTCGCCCTCGCCACGCTCTCCTGGCGCTATGTGGAGACGCCCATCCGCCGCCGCACCGCCCTCATCCCCGCGCGCCGCCTCGTCGTGACCAGCAGCGCCGCTGCCGCGCTCGTCGCAGCCTGCGCCATTCTTCTGGTCGTCAGCCATGGCGCTCCCGCTCGCTACACTCCCGATGAAGTCCTCGCCGCCAGCCAGCTCGGCGTGGACACCTATCTTCCCTGGCGCTGGGGATCATGCTCCCTCGGCCTCGAACATACCTCCGCCGACATGTATGACCAGGCCCACTGCCTGCCCTTCACCCCCGGCACGCGCCACTACCTCCTCCTTGGGGACAGTCACGCCGCGCACCTCTGGCCAGGCTTCTCCACGGTCTTCAAAGACATTGAGATCGGACAGGCCACCGTCGCCGGCTGCAATCTATTGCCGGACAAGATGACCGATAGCCTGCCCACCTGCCGCGGCATGGCCAGCTTTGTCTATCGCGATCTCCTCCCCGGCAATCTGCCCGGCACGCACTCCGGCGAGCGTTCCACCGAACCTCGTTCCTCCGGACCTCGTTCCTCCGGATCTAGTTTCGCCGGACATATAGACACGCTCATCGTCTCCGCCCAATGGCATCCCGAGGACCTTCCCGCAATCGGCCACCTCGTCACCTACGCCCGCCAGAACCACATCGACCTCGTCATCATCGGCCCCAACATCGCGTATGACCTGCCCCTGCCGCGCATGCTCGGCAACCTATCCGCCAACGGAAATAATCTCGCGATCGTCCAGGCCCACGCCACTCCCGATCCCATCCAGCTCGACGCGCAGATGGCAGCCCTCGCGCGCGACCAGTGGAAGGTGCCATACATCTCGTACTTCGCAGACATGTGCTCGCCCTCTGCCGGCTGCCCCGTCTACGCCGCCCCCGGCGTCCCCATGCTGCTCGACACTAACCACTTCAGCACCGCCGGCGCCATCCGCTTCACCCAAACCATGCGCGACCGCGGTCAGCTTCCATAGAAAGGACCGATCCGCGCCCCGTCCCCCGCCACCACAACAGCTCGTCATTCTGCACGCACAGCGTCCAGAATCTCCGTACTTGCTTCTTGTCCGCGGCATCCACGCGTCAAACGAGTTCTTTACTCGTCCAGCGCCGAGAAAACCTCCGCAACGTTGATCCGGATCTCCGTGCCCGGCACCGTCAACTCCGGCTCCGTCACCCGCACGAATCCTGTTGCCGTATACCGCCGCGCCTCGCGCGCCTCCGGATCGAAGCACCAGATATGCTCCACACCCATCCCCAGATAGCTTTGCATCTCGAAAATCTGGCCCTCTTGGTTGACGGAGAGGGGACGTCCAAATTCCAGGAAAAACCGTTGTCAAGTGCCGCCCCCGGTCAAATCCCATCTAACCTGCTCTCCCCACTGGAGATATTGTCTTTAGAAAGTTGGCATAACAGTTATGCTCCGCTTGCTACAATAAAAGCAGAAGAAATAGCTGAGGCCCGCCATCGCGCGCAGCGCCTTTCCTTTTCACAAGCGGAACAGCCAAACGGTTGATTTCATTAGGATTAACCTAAGCCGCTCGTTTTCAATATCTTGACAATTTTTCAATATTTTAGCCTTTTTTTTTTCGCAAAAAGCTTACCACGGCAAAAAGGGCGTCCCAAAGGACGCCCTTGAAAACCCGAACTTACAGGCACATATTACACCGAGAAGGAAGACCCACAGCCGCAGGTGCTCTTCACCGCGGCATTCTCGAACTTGAAGCCCGCCGCCTCCAGCGTCTCCACGTAATCGACGGTGCAGTCCTTCAGGTACATCGCGCTGGTGGCATCCAGAAACACCTTCAAATCGCCGAAGCTGTAGACCTTGTCCATCATCCCGGCCTGGTTCTCAAAGCTCATCGAGTACTGGAAGCCCGAACAGCCGCCGCCCACCACGCCGATCCGCAGCCCGGCCGGCACGGGGTCCTGCGTCGCCATGATCTCCTTCACCTTCGCCACGGCAGACGGCGTCATCGCTACAGGCTGTGACTTTGCGGCGGGAGGAACTCCGGTGACGACCTCGGGTGTAACGGCAGCGGTAGACATGGGCAAATCTCCTTGGACCTTCTCAACCAGTATATATGCGACCGATTCGGTCGCGATAGTCAACCCCAACAACCATTGGATGGCCGCCCGGCCCCGCCGGATGCAGCTTCACAAACTCAACGCACCAGCAGCGACCGCACCAGGACGAAAACCCCGACCAGCAGCGCCAGCACGGCAACCAGCATTGCCAGGATCGCCCGCCCGGCCCGTACCTCCTGCTCGGGCGAGGGACGAGTGATGCCAAAGGTGTTCACGAATGCGTCGACAAGAAGACGGAGAGGGTTCATCGATTCTCCAGACTGTAGATGGTGCCGCGGGAGGCCGCGGTTCGCGCGAAGTCCAGAAGGGTGACATCCCAGCATTACCACAGCACGCTCCATCCCGTTACCACTGATGTGCCGCCACGCGCTCGATTTCCTGTTCCGCCGCCCGCGTTACGGCGTATGATTCTTCGCGTCGGCACATTTTCACTTACGTCCCTCGAAGCCCTTACAGGCTTCTGTGCCGCGCGCCGGAACTCCGGCAGAGAGGTCTCCCCATGACGAGCCTGATGAGCTCAATCCCGGTCCTGATCGTCATCTGGGCCGTTGTTACAGGCATCTTCCTGGCGCTACTCGCCTACAACGGCACCATCACCCGCTATGAAGACAACCAGCTCTTCCTCGCCGATACCAGCGCAGGTGGTGAACACCGGCAGTCCGCCATCGTGAACCGCGTGCAACGCACCCAGCCGTTCATTCGCCTCAGCGGCGTGCTCTCCGCCCTCACGACCATCGCCATCGTCGCCATCTACACCTGGGACGCCTGGCAGCGCATCCATTCGTAGCGCGCTCTACCCCATTCGATCTCTGAAATTCTAAAGGGCCAGCTTCGTCTCTCGAAGCCGGCCCTTTTACTGTTCGCAACTATACGTTGTAAGTCGTCGATGATACTCTTCCGCCCCGGCCCGTCCAGTTGGTGTGGAAGAACTCGCCGCGCGGCTTGTCCACGCGCTCATACGTGTGCGCGCCGAAGAAGTCGCGCTGCGCCTGCAGCAGGTTCGCCGGCAGTCCTGCTGTTCTATATCCGTCGAAGAACGCGAGCGCGGTGGAGAACGCCGGGGTGGGCACGCCGACTTCAACAGCATGCACCAGCGCCTTGCGCCAGCTCGCCTGGTATCGGTTCAACGCGCCGGCGAAGAAGTCGTCCAGCAGCAGGTTCGCAAGCTCCGGGTTCTTGTCGAACGCGGCCTTGATGTTGCCCAGGAAGGCGCTGCGGATGATGCAGCCACCGCGCCACATCAGTGCAACGCCACCCATGTTCAGGCGCCAGCCCTGGTCCTTCTCGGCGGCCCGCAGCAGCATATACCCCTGCGCGTAGCTGATCATCTTGGAGCAGTAGAGGGCGCGCCGCACGTCCTCGATGAACTGCTTGCGGTCTTCGATCTTAGTCGCTGTCTGCGGCGCGGCCAGCACCTTCGATGCTGCCATGCGTTCATCCTTCAGCGCCGAAAGGCAGCGCGCGAAGACGCTCTCGCCGATCAGCGTCAGCGGCATGCCCAGGTCGAGCGCCGAGATCGCCGTCCACTTGCCCGTGCCCTTCTGCCCCGCAGCATCGAGGATCTTGTCCACCATCGGCTGACCGTCTTCGTCCTTCTTCGCGAAGATCTCAGCCGTGATCTCAATCAGGTAGCTGTCCAACTCGCCCTTGTTCCAGTCGGCAAAGACCTCATGCGACTCATCGGCGCCCAGGCCGAGACCGTCCTTGAGCAGTTGGTATGCCTCGCCGATCAGCTGCATGTCGCCGTACTCGATGCCGTTATGCACCATCTTCACGTAGTGGCCCGCGCCGTCCTCGCCCACCCAGTCGCAGCACGGTGTGCCATCTTCAACCTTCGCCGCAATCGCCTGAAAGATCGGCTTCACATGTGGCCACGCCTCCTTGTTGCCGCCGGGCATGATCGATGGCCCGAACCGCGCGCCCTCTTCGCCGCCGGAGACGCCAGTGCCAATGAACAAAATGCCCTTCGCCGCCAGGTCCTTCGTGCGGCGGTTCGAATCCGTGTAGAGCGAGTTGCCGCCATCGATCACAATGTCGCCCGGCTCGAGATAGGGCAGCACATGCTCAATCGTCTGGTCGACCACGTCGCCGGCCTTCACCATCAGCATCACGCGCCGCGGCCGCTTCAGCAGCTGGCACAACTCCTCAGCGGAGTGCGCGCCGACAACCTGCGTGCCCGCAGCCTCGTTGCCGATGAAGTCGTCCACCTTCGACACGGTGCGGTTGAAGACCGCCACCTTGAAGCCGTGGTCGTTCATGTTCAGCACAAGGTTCTGGCCCATCACCGCCAGGCCGATCAATCCTATGTCGCAGCTTGCTTCCGGCATTGCCAGTCTCTCTCCGTGCATGGCGGCGCAGCGCAACGGCGCGCGCGGCGATGCATCGCAATGATCTGTGGTTCAAGCACAGTATTTCATTGATCGTTGTGGAGCGCGGTGTTGCGCAGAGGAGAGCGCCTGGCTAATTCCTGCTGCGCATTTTGGAGAGCAGCCGCAGAATCTCAAGATAGAGCCAGATCAGCGTGACCATGATGCCGAAGGCGCCATACCACTCCATGTACTTCGGCGCACCGGCACTGACGCCCTGCTCAATGAAGTCGAAGTCCAGCACCAGGTTGAGCGCTGCGACCGCGACCACCACAACGCTGAAGCCGATGCCCAACGCACCTGAGCCGTTGATGGCAGCAAAGTGCACGCCGCCGCCGAACAGGCCCATGACCAGTTCGATCACATACAGCGCGGCGATCCCACCGGTCGCGGCAACGATGCCAAGCCGCAGCTTGTCGGTCACCTTGATGATGCCGGAGCGGTAGAGGAACAACAGGATGAACAAGGTCCCGAAGGTCAGGCTCACCGTCTGGATGCCGATGCCGGGGTAGCGCATCTCGGCCGCAGCGGAGATGCCGCCAAGCGCCAGCCCTTCCAGCAGCGCGTAGATTGGCGCCGTGGCCGGCGACCATTCCTTTTTGAAGATCGTCACCATCGCGACGACGAACCCCATCAAAGCTCCAGTCAGCACCAGCGGTGCAATGTCGGCAGCCTGGCGCGTCTGGAGGAACTGATGCCAGGTGTATGCCGCCGTGGCCATCGTGCATACCAGCAGCACACCGGTCTTATTCACCGTCCCGCTGAGAGTCATGTGGCCGGCATCGGTCGCATCACTCAGGGTGGAGTTGCTGAAGTCGTTAAAGGTGTCTTTGCCCAGTGCCGGATTCGAGGTCTTCATCAGCGCCATCGATCATGTCTCCCTTGCGCGGACTGCTGCCAGTCTCCACGCAGCTGCAAGTCTATGCCGGATGCCCTATGGCCGCACGCACGCGAAGTTGGCCGCGTCGTCGGTGCTGCCCATGCCCTTATACCGCGCAACCTCCGGATACGCGCACAGCGGTCGCGTCCGCACCACCTTGCCGCCCACCACACGGCTGGCGGCGATCCCATCCGGCGCCTTGTTGGACTCCACCCAGTGAATCAACGGAGTTCCCACATCAAACGTGCTCGTCCCCACGCCGCCGCCGCAGTGAAACATCCCAGGAACCATAAACAGGCGCGCAAACTCGCCCGTCGACGGCCCCATCTGCGCGCTCATCTTCTCGTAGTAGTCCACACCGGCCACCGGATTCAGCTGCGGATCGGCCCAGCCAAAGTACATGATCAGCTTGCCATCGTGTTTGCGAAATACCGACAGGTCCGTATCCGTCGCGTCGATCATATCGCTCAGCCAGCTCGTCCGCTGCGGGTCACGATCCACATCGAACCCCGCAATCGTGGCCGCCTTATCCGTCTCCGGAAACGCCATGTATCGCAGAACGTCCGCCGCATAGTACGTCCACGCGCCCGGCCGCCCGTCGGCATAATTCAGCTCCTGCCCCA
Source organism: Acidobacteriaceae bacterium (assembly GCA_036511765.1). Lineage (GTDB taxonomy): Bacteria > Acidobacteriota > Terriglobia > Terriglobales > Acidobacteriaceae > Edaphobacter. The sequence continues at coordinate 6,348 of DATCBR010000039.1, forward strand.
CCCATCCGCTTCGTCCGCCATCCGGCGCAATCTCCGACCCCACAGGCCAGCCGGGAAAGATCTTCTTTCCGTTGCTCATAACGTCGCCGTAGATGCGCTGGAGCGACCCAATCTCCGCGCCGGTAAAGCAGCTCGCCCCATCCGCGCCTTCCGCACAGAGCGCGAGATCCTTCTCCGGATGAAAGTCGCACCGCCGTGGATCGTCGATCACGCCGTCCTTCAACCCATCCTTCGCGTCGCACTTCTCGTAGACGGTATCGGCCAGCAACTTTAACTTCCAGGCAGGCACTGGAGCAGCCGCCAGTCCCTGCATCCAGTACGCCCGCGCAAAGTTCCCATCCGTGAAGTCAATGGTTGGCGAGCCCGCAATAATTCCGTCGAAGTCCGTGGGAAAGCGCTCTGCCAGGATCAGCCCCTCGCGCCCACCCTGTGAGCAGCCATCGAAGTATGACTTGCTCGGTCCATCGCCGTAGTACGCGCGAATCACCGTCTTCGCCGTCTCCGCCGTTAGGTGCACCGCGCGGAATCCAAAATCCACCAGCTCTTGTCGGTTCCGCCCAAACGTCCCCGCCGGTTCCTCCGCGGCCGAGTGGCCCGTATCGGTCGACGCCACCGCGAACCCCGCCTTCAACCCACGCGTCAGGTCCGCCACCCTGCCCGCCGAATCAAAGGACTCGCCCGCAAAGCCCCCATTCCCGAACATGTAAAACCGCCCATTCCACGACGCCGGCAGGTTCACCTCAATATTCAGCTTCGGCTGAATCAGCACATGCACGCGGCAATGTTCCGGGGACTCTCCACTGGCCGGCACCACCGTCGCCGATGTGATGGACATCTCATAGTTGGTCAGCGAGCGCAGCGTCCCGCACGCAGCCTTAGGCTTCGCGCCGCCGGCAGGTACATCCCAGTCGCGGAATTGAACGTGCCCGCCACCCTGCGCGACCACAACACCGGCCCACAACAGCATCCCAAGAAAAATTCGCATCGATCCCCCTCACACAACGCCACCTTCGCTGCGGAGCGCATATCAGGACGAAAAACGCCGCTGGATATATCTCAACTCCTGAGCTGCAAACGATCATACGCAGGGTGGTTAGGGTCAGGCCCTTGAAAGACAAGCCTTAGTGATTGATAAAAGGTTGGTAGCGTTACCGGGGCTCGAACCCGGACTCTCCGCCTTGAGAGGGCGGCGTGTTAACCAGTTACACCATAACGCCAGCAGAGTGGCCGCGGACGCTGTTCCCATCGCGCGTTGCAGGAGGATGATCTCTCCAGTGCTGGATTCCAGTATAGCCGAGAACTCGGCTACGGCCGGCGTAAAGTTACTGCGCAGGCCAATCTAAAGCCCCAGCTTTTTGACTTCATCGTTGTAGTACTTGCGATAGAGGATGTCCCACTCCTGCGAGCCTTCGAGGATGATCTTCCTCTGCGAGGCGATCTTCTGGCGCGCGGCGGAATCGAGCTTCAGTTCCTCGGTCAGGAGCTTTTCCAGCGCCTTCCGCGCCTCCTGGCGGATGGTGTTGCGGTCCTCGAGGAAGTCGCACTCCGGAATCTCCGCCAGCGTATCGGCCACGGTGTGGGCCAGCTTGTTTACCTTGTCGCGCGAGATCCTCACAGCACCGCCTTGTACTGGTTCACCAGCTTCTGCTTTACCTTTTTGAACATCTCCGGGTAGCTCGCGCCGCTGCGCCGCATGTCTTCCTGGATGGCGTCCAGGATCACGCGGACCTCGTCGTTGATGCGGTCTTCGAGGGAGAGCTCATCCACCATCGCCGTCGTAACGCGCTCATTCAGGGCGGCCGGCTTCTCCGTCTGGATCATCTTCGCGTCAATCAGCTGCTTGACCGTCTGGCGCGCCAGATAGCCCACGTAATCCTTGGAAAATATCATCGCTTTGCTTAAAGATACACCAGCTTTGTGAAGGTAGTCTTTGCCCCCGCGAGACGGCTCAGGCATCATGGAAGCAGCCGCAAGATTCATGGGGACACAGGGTTCTGTTACCCCGAGGTATTTCCATGCCCCAGCCTCATTTCGCTCGAAGGCTCCGCACGCTCCTATTTGTATTGGCTGTCGCGCCACTCTTTCCGGCCAGCATGCTGGCCTACGCGCAGACGCGTCCAGCAACGCCTGTAATGGTTCCCAAGCACATCTATTCGGAGAGTACCAAACCGAAGGCGGACATCGCCGCCGCCCTCGCCAAGGCCAGGCGCGAGCACAAGCGCGTGATCCTGGACTTCGGCGGCGACTGGTGCCCCGACTGCCAGGTGCTGGAAATCTACTTCCACCAGGCAGCTAACGCCCCACTGCTCGATAAACACTTCGTGCTGGTGCATGTCTGGATCGGCCAGATGGACCGCAACATCGACCTGGCCGCGAAGTACGGTGTGCCGATCGCGAAGGGTGTGCCTGCGCTGGCAGTCCTTACGCCGGACGGCAAAGCGGTCTATTCGCAGCGGACCGGTCAGTTCAACGACATGAGCCACATGGAATCGAAGTCCGTTACCGAATTTCTGGAGAAGTGGAAGGGCTAGGAGGACCGCAAGCTGGCCACGCCTGCTCCAACCCGCGCAACAGAATCTCCTGCGTCCGACTCTGCGGTGCCACAACCAACCGCAGCCGAACCTTCGCAAGCCAGCGGGCGAATTCCTATCCGGCGAAACCGCCTCCTGAGCGCACGCCGCAGATACGCGCTGGCAGTCACCACGCTACGTCGAACCGCGTTCAATGCCGGGGCGCATAGCTGCTTCAACCTCGCGCAGTCCACCGCGTATTCCGCCTTTCTCGCGCTGCTGCCCGCGCTGGGTGTCGCAGCAGCAGTCATAGGCCTGCTGCCGGATACCGCGCCGGTGCGCTTCCAGCTTGCAGCTTTCTTCGATCGCGTCCTGCCATCGAACGTAAGTCCTCTGCTCGACGCGTTCTTCCAGAACGCGCCCAAGCACACGCACTCGGTGCGCGCGCTCATCGGCGCTGCCATCGTCAGCTTCCTTGGCGCGGCCAACGTCATCTCCACGCTGATGGAAGGGCTGCGCCGCGCACGCAACCTGCCGACCAACTGCTGGAGCTTCTGGCAGCGACGGCGGCGGACGTTTGAGCTGGTGCCGCTCTCGCTGGTTCCCCTGGCTGCCGCCAGCCTGCTGATCGTCTTCGGCCACGCAGCTACACAGTGGCTGACCGGAGGCATTGGGGCCGGACTCCGTCAGCCCATCTACATGACAACCGTGCTGGTGCGCTGGGCCATCTGCTTTGCGGCCAGCGTCGGACTGATCGGGCTCATCTATCACCTGGGTGTCCCGGACGGCAGCCTTCCCATCCCCGCATCACTGCCCGCCGCCATCCAGGGAAACATCCCCAGGCCGATTGCCACGGTCGGCCGCCGCTCGCGCGCCCTGTTTCGTGCGGCCTCGCGCAGCACCATCGGGTCAACCCTCGGCTCGACGCTGATTACGCCGTCATACGCCGGATCGCCGGGAGGCGAAGCGCTGGCGCCACTGCCTCCTCGCGCATGGCACACCGTGCTGCCCGGCGCGGTGATGGCTACGGCGATGTGGTTTCTGACGACGCTCGCGTTCGGCTGGTACGTCACGCGTTCCGCCAACTACTCCGAGTTCTACGGCTCCATCGGAGCGGCCATCGCATTGCTCATCTGGCTCTACATTGTCGCGCTGAGCGTATTGTGCGGGGCGGAGTTCAATGCGCAGTTGGAGCAGAATGCGGCAAGCCGAGCGATGAGACGGTCAAATTCGACCGTCGTCCTGGATCCGCAGGAAGCCGCGTCCTCCCGATCGCTCGACGGGTAGCGAATAGCGCGGCCCGGACAAGCTCCGTCCCTTCCGCGAACCATCCGGTTAGAATGTCTTGGGACGCATCTTGAATATTTCATGTCTGCTCAACGAGCCCAATCCCCACGCAAGGAACTGGAACGAACATCGATGAAAGCTGTCCACGCTACTGACGGGGCTTTTGCTGCCTCCCCTGCCCATACGAGCCGCCGCGCCAAGATCGTTGCCACGCTTGGCCCTTCCTCCAGTACACCGGAGATTTTTCGCGAGCTGGTGCGCGCGGGTCTGGACGTCGCGCGCCTGAATTTCTCCCATGGCAGCCATGCACAAAAGGCTGAGCTGATCCGGATGATCCGCGAAGTCTCGCGCGCCGAGCAGAAGCCCATCTGCATCCTTGCGGACCTGCAGGGCCCCAAGATCCGCACCGGCAAGCTGAAGGACCATACGCCCGTGCAACTGGTCGCCGGCGAACTGTTCACCATCTCGCCCAGCGTTACGGAAGGCACCGCAGAGATCGTCGGCACCACTTTCACCACGCTCGCAGAAAATCTTGAGCCGGGCTCGCGTATTCTGCTCTCGGATGGCCTGATCGAGTTGCGCGTCGAGCGCGTCGACGGCGCCGACACCATCTGCCGCATTGTCAACGGCGGTCTGCTGGGCGAAAACAAAGGCATCAATCTGCCCGGCATTCCGGTGAAAGTGCCTTCTTTGACGGAGAAGGACGAAGAGGACCTGGTCTTTGCCGTAGCCAACGGCGTGGACGCCATCGCCGTCTCGTTCGTCCGCACGGCCGATGATGTGCGCCACGTGCGGCGGCGTCTCGACGCACTCAAGTCCGATGTCTGGATCGTCGCCAAGCTGGAAAAGCCACAGGCAGTCGAGCACCTGGACTCCATCCTCGAAGCCACGGACTGCATCATGGTCGCGCGCGGCGACCTGGGCGTGGAGGTCCCACCGGAGAAGGTCCCGGCTATCCAGAAGCACATCATCCGCCGCGCGACGGAGTACCGCAAGCCGGTCATCACCGCCACGCAGATGCTGGAGTCGATGATCGACAACCCGCGGCCTACTCGCGCCGAAGCCTCCGACGTCGCGAATGCTATCTACGATGGCACCGACGCGGTGATGCTCTCCGCCGAGACCGCCGCCGGCAAGTACCCCGTCGAGGCCATCGCCATGATGGCCCGCATCGTCACCGAGAGTGAGCACCAGATCCGGATGGATCCGCCGCCGCGCCGCCATAACCCGCTGAGCGCGCATTTGTCCGTTGCAGAGACCATCTGCGAATGCATGGCCCACTCCGCCGACGACCTGGAGCTGGCTGCCATCGCTATCTTCACAGAGACCGGCTCGACAGCACGCCTGCTCTCGAAGTACCATCCTGCTCCGCCGATCTTCGCATTGTCGCCGTATGAGCACGTCGTCAATCGCGACATGCTGCTGTGGGGCACCTATCCGATTCTCTGTCCTCACTCGCGCGATACGGACAAACTCGTCTCCATCGCGGAGGACATCCTCGAGGCGCGTGGCTTCGTCTCGCGCAGCCAGATCGTCGGCATCGTCGCCGGCACGCGCACCAAGTCTGGCGCAACCAACTTCATGCGCCTGCACCTCATCGGCGACCGCGACGAACCGGCCAGCTAGCCGGGCAGTTTTCAGCTATCCCTGTGCGCCTGAGCCGCACCGCCAAGGGACCAGGCGATTCTGTAAAACTTCCTCCGAGCGTTCGCTCGGCTGCCGACACTGGGGAGAGACTGCGCTCTGCTCATTGCGGGGTAACGGAGTTGGCACGGATGCGCGAAACACTGATTTCGCGGGGTAATTCCACACTCCACTGCCCTGTAAGATAGCGATGGAATCGGTGCGGGCGCGACGCAGCGCGCACCCAAGGCGGACTCGGCATTGCTCTACTGGCTGCTCTATCAGAAGCTCTTCCCCTATTTCCGGGTCTTCCGGATCTTCCGCTATCTCACCTTCCGCACCGCGTTCGCCTCGCTCACCGCGCTTGCCATCGGCATGCTGATCGGCCCCTACGTCATCGAGCGGCTGCGCGAGTTCCAGATCGGCCAGTACGTCCGCGACGATGGCCCGGAGACGCACAAGAAAAAAGGCGGCACGCCCACCATGGGCGGCGTGCTCATCGTCATCTCCATCCTGGTGCCCACGCTGCTGTGGGCAGACTTGTCGAACCCGGCAGTGTGGATCGCGATCCTCTCCACGCTGGCCTTCGGGGCGATTGGGTTTGCGGATGACTACATCAAGCTGGTGAAGAAGCGCAGCCTCGGTCTTACCGCGAAGCAGAAACTGCTCTGCCAGTTTGCCGCCAGCGCTCTGGTTGCCGTGGCGCTGCTGCATGAGGAGAAGCGCGGCTTCTACTCCACGCGCCTGATGGTGCCGCTGGCGAAGCGCTTCCGGCCAGACCTGGTGTGGGACTGGCTGGGGCGGATTCCGCACATGCACTGGCTGGCATTTCTGCCATTTGTCGTGTTCGTGATGATCGTGATTGCCGGCGCCAGCAATGCAGTCAACTTTACCGACGGGCTGGACGGCCTCGCCATCGGCTGCACCATCATCGCCGCAGGCGCCCTGACGGTGCTCACCTACGTCAGCGGACATGTGGTCTTCTCCGATTATCTGGAGTTGCAGCGCATGCCGCTGGTAAGCGAAGTCACCGTCTTCTGCGGGTCGATGGTTGGCGCGAGCATCGGCTTCCTTTGGTACAACGCCCACCCGGCCGAGGTCTTTATGGGGGATGTCGGTTCACTGGCGCTGGGCGGAGCCATTGGGACGATCGCGGTCATCATCAAGCAGGAGCTGCTGCTGCCCCTCATCGGCGGCGTGTTTGTGCTGGAGCTGCTCAGCGTGGTCCTGCAGGTGGGTAGCTACAAGCTGCGCGGCAAACGCATCTTCAAGATGGCCCCGCTGCACCACCACTTTGAGCTGTTGGGCTGGAGCGAGAGCAAAGTCATCGCCCGCTTCTGGATCCTCGCACTGATCTTTGCGCTGTTCGCGCTGACCACGCTGAAGCTGAGATGAGACTTCACTCCTGCTGAAGGATTGCGATGACGGCATTGCGAACGTTCGAGAGCATTTCCGGTTGGAGCGTTCCAATCCCGGCCGCAATCAGGGATTCGTGAGCCGTGAATACTTTGCCAGGGCGCACATAGCTGATGTGCTGCAACGCTCCAACTGAGAAGTCGGAGGGTGCAAGAGGGAAAGACCTGCTATCGCCAAAAGGATTGCTGGTGATCTGGCATACGATCCAGTCCTCGCGGCTTGCCCGGCAAGAAGGATGGCAGGACGTAGCTTATTCCGGCTCAAGTCGGAGAAGGGAAATGGAAGGAGAGCTACTTGACCGGCTGCAAATACGCCCATGCCTCGTCCTCTTCGGGGCGAAGCCAATCGGCAAGCGCCTTCTCTGACATGAGTGCCGTATAGTGATCTTCGCTTTCGGGCCAAGCCAGGACAGCCCTGCCCGGCGGAAGCTTCAAGGTCGGATCGAGCGGGTGAATGGTGCCCGCCTCATCGATCTCCACCTCAATGGTCCGCGCCATGGTTTACTCCCGTCGTTCGTGTTGCAATGATATCAGTAGGTTGTCGGCGCTTGCGGTGACGACGCTGAACATGAGGTGAATTGTGGCAGTTCGGGTGAGAAGCCGAGCATGAGACTGGGCAACAAACTCGGGATAGCTGCTGTCTTTTCGCTGGTCCTTTCGGCGGCCCTCGGATTTCAGGACTCAATGTTTGAACTGCACCCTCACTTTGGTGTTGTTCTAATCGCGACATCTACGGCGCTCTGCCTTATTTCGCTCGGTCTGTTCGTCATCGCCGGCATCAAGGGCTCACGTTGGTGGTTAGTTGCGCCGGTTGCTTTGATTTGCGGATGGTTATTCATCCTGTCTCGGGGCGTCTGAATGGATCTAAAAAACAAGCGCGTGCTGGTCGTCGGGCTGGGCAAGAGCGGTCTGGCCGCGGCGCTGTTTCTGCGTGGCCATGGCGCGCGCGTCACCGTCAGCGATTCGCGCTCCATGACCGCGCTGGAGAAAGAGATACCCGCGCTGCTCGACGCCGGCATCATGGTCGAGGCCGGCGGCCACGGCCTGCTTACCTTCCGCCGCCAGGACCTGATCGTCGTAAGCCCGGGAGTTCCGTATGACACGCCGGAGCTGAAGCAGGTCCGCGCCTTCGGCATCCCCATCATCGGCGAGGTCGAGTTGGCCAGCCGGTTTCTACAAGGCCGCGTCGTTGCCATCACCGGGTCCAACGGCAAGACCACTACCACCGCGCTCACCGGCAAGATCTTCGCCGATGCCGGCCTCGCGACACTCGTCGGCGGGAACATCGGCGTGCCAGTCATCAACCTGGTGGAAGAGAGCATTCGGCTCAGTGCCAGGGAAGCAGATTCCTCCGCTTCGCTACGGAATGACAAGACAAATGCGGGGATTCTTCGCTCCGCTCAGAATGACAAGCGCGATGTAAGGGGGAGCCAAGCTCAGGATGACAAGGGTGTGGTGTGGAGCATCCTCGAGGTCTCGAGCTTCCAGCTTGAGACCATCGCCGAGTTCCGGCCGCACATCGCCGTCGTGCTCAATATCACGCCCGACCACCTCGACCGCCACGGCAGCTTTGAGAACTACGCCGCCGCCAAGGCTCGCATCACGGAGAACCAGACCGCCGACGACTTCCTTATCCTGAACGCCGAGGACAAGCCCACGCAGATGGTCGCGGCCAAAACTGGCGCGCAGATCTACTGGTTCAGCCCGCGCCGGCCCATCAAGC